>NZ_JBALWD010000030.1:0-55393 GCF_036960985.1 Sneathiella sp.
CTGATACAAACACGGCGGATATGAAGCGCAAAAGGTAACTGTCATAAACAGTAAATTTTACGTAATAGGTTTCACCAGGCTTCATCGAAATACGCGCTTTTCTACCCTTTGTCCCCGTTTCATCTGTATAAATTTCATGCTCGCCAGGATCGGTATCATAAATACCAAATTCACCAACATTCAATATGCCTTTCTCCACCCCATTATCCAAAACCAGTATTGTGGTGGATGACAAGGCGTCCTGTCGTGAACGATAAACAACCACCCGGCTTTTATCCGGTGAAACAGCCAGATTACCTGCCGTCTCCTCGAATTTTTTGCCAGATGTCGTACAACCGGCAATTAAGAGCAATATCGCAAACAGTATAAATATACGCATTAGATTACCCTTATAATTCTATCTAAGTACCCTGATTGCGCATTTCAGCTAAGGCTGGAAGGGCGTCCAGTTGGGACATTTGGCTTGAAATGAAGACAAATCTCCATAACCCTTCCTGCGTAATACTCACATAATAAGTTGCGCCGGATTGCATTTCTAATATCGCAGGTTCGTCAACGACATAAGTATCCGTGCGAATTTCGTGGAAGCCGGAATCGGTTTCATATGTGAAGTATCCACCGACATTCAACTCTCCAACTTTCACGCCATTATCCAAAATCGGTGTTGCCAAACCTGAACCCTTGTAGACATATTCACGATATACATAAACGCGACTTTTGTCTGGGGATACGGCCGGGATATCAGTTATCTCCGAGAATTTTGTGCCGGAAGCCATACAACCGGCCAATAAAATGAACGCTAAAACAACTGACACAAAACGCATAAAAACACCTTATAAGGTTATTATAATATTACTGTAGATCGTAAAAATGGCATTTTACACAAAACGCGTCAACTGAAAGGCGAAACGGGTTATGGAAAGATCAACTGCATTGTGGCACAAAAGCAATAAGCGGCATCTGCCCCGACTGAACCGCTCAAGATAACGGTCCGTCCCTTAAGCAGCGGAACGGACCATCGTATAAGGCGTGCGCGAGCGGAACAGCATAATACTCAGTAACAGAGCAAGGGCTTCGGCGATGGGTAGTGCATAAAACGCGCCCATATACCCGAATTGCTGCCAGAACAGATAAATCAGGGTAACCGGCAGCACCAGAGATCTGGCCAACGCAATCATCGCTGATTGTTTTGCACAATGCATACCGGTAAAGTATGTGGATACGGCGATATTCGCCCCATTGAACAGAAACATCGGCCAGACAATCCCGATTATGCTGACGGCAAGCAAGCGGATTTCGGTCTCGTCTGCGGTCAGAAATACGCCAACCAATTCACCGGACCAAATGAGCATCGTCAAAACAATCACACCGCCAACAATCAAATTGAAACCAACACCTAGAACCAGAAAGGTGTAGATACGCCGTGGTTGGCGCGCACCAAAATTCACACTGATCAACGGGGCAATTCCTTCGGCGACGCCATAGAAAACCAAAAGGCCGATGAAAAACACATAACTGACAATGGTGAACGCGGCGACACCTGACGCGCCAACATGAAGCATCAATATCCAGTTCAATAAAAACAGCACGATACCGGCAGAGGTTTCATTGAGAAACTCTGAGAAGCCGTTCATGGCAGCACGAGGAATAACTGACCACGAGCCCCGGGGACGCACAAATTCAAGGACCGCTTTTGATCCTAAAAAATGCATAAGAATTATCAACACGCCCGTAATATAGGCCAGCCCAGTAGCAAGGGCAGCACCAAACAGGCCCCAACCTAACCATCCGACCAAAAGTGCATCGAGAGCAATATTGGAAACTGTAATGCCGATCATCCCGTACAGCGAAAAGCTTGGCCGTCCGTCAACGCGCGCAAATTGGCTCAACAGCACAACCATGCCCAAAACCGGGTAAAACCAGGCTATGACACGGAGATATTCTGCGCTTAAAGGAACCGTTGTCCCCATAGCGCCCAGCCCGCGCACGATCAATTCGGGGAAAACAAACATCACAAGGGCACTTGCGACGGACACCAAAAAAACGACGATGCCTGTTTTTGAAAAAACATCCGATGCAGCCGGCGCATTATTCTCCCCCAAATATTTTCCGGCAATCACAGAGGCACCGACAGTCATCATAATCATGAGACCATAAATCAACGCCAGTAACGGCATAACGAGATTCACGGACGCAAGCGCATCTGATCCCACGAAATTACCAATAAAGATGCCATCGACAATAACCGCAGAGGAGATGGCCAACATGCCGAAAACCGACGGGAAAACGAACCGAAAAAACTCGTTTATCGGGGCGCCCGTAATCATTTTCTGCTCAGCATTTACGACTGACATGGCCTCATTCTCTCTATGTTAAATTTTACGTGTTGGCGAACGGCGTTTTTCGGGTCAGTATTGGAGTTCTACTGAAACTGAACATCCGTTCAAGTTGGACATATGGCCAATTTCAATATATGTCAACAGCAGTCGAGAAATATTTTATGATCCAGGAAGGAAATCTTTGGCTTATTTAGCAAAAGAAGAACGTCGTGAAACCATTTTTAAGGCTGTTCTTGATGTCGTTGCCCAAAAGGGATTCGGCGGGATAACAGCGCGCGGTGTGGCCGCTGAACTGGGTGCTGCGACGGGGATCATCCATCATCATTTTGACTCCCTGACAGACATGAAATGTTCGGCATTGTTATTTGCGGCCCGACAAGATCTCGCCGCAAATGACGTGATTTTCACTCAAAACCCGATCGGCCCGGCCTTACTGCAAATTCTCGATTGGCGCAAAATACCAGAGAGTACCAGTATCTCTCGCATCTGGATAAGTGCCGCGGATGAGGCAACGCGTTCCCCGGAATTTGATGCGGTTTATGGTAAAGCCGTCAATGATTTTCACGCCCAGTTATCCGGGTATATTCGAAAAGGTGTTACCTCTGGTGATTTGAAGTCCGGTATTGATCCGGATCTCGTGGCCTGGAAGCTCGTGGCCGTTTCAGCTAGTTTATCCGACTTCCTGGCGTCAGATCATATCGCCGTCACCGGCGATCAGGTCAGTCAGATAATTCAGCATGAGTTACAGGAAAGCCTCAGCATACAGATTTAGGCTTAATGACGCTGTTTTCTAAAGCCGTTAACCCTTTTCAACAAACAGCGGTAGCCCATTGATTTTGTTTCCAGATGGAATGTTCCGATCAGATATCCAGTCAGCGATATCGCGCCAAACCACGGGTGCCTGCAAATCCCGCATAAGCATATGCCAACCATTTTCATACAAGACAATATCCACATCATCTGGTAGGCGTTCCGCCATCGCTTCGACGGAAGATTTAGGCACCAATTGGTCTTTCGCCCCGTAAAGCAGCAAGATTGGCGGCCGTAAATCATCTGCGGCCTCATAGGCACTATCCATTAGGTCGACGAGACCATAAATGGCATCTATCCGGGTTGCCTTGATGAAGAGCGGGTCTGCGCCCAAATTTCGCAGAACCGAAATATTGTCAGAGGCTTGCACACCGAGCCCCCTGCCCGTCAATTTTGTCTCTGGAAACGTGTGCGCGGCTGTCCATAAAACAGTCTTGTAGAAGATGTTCAGCGATTGCCAGCCCCAGACCGCGGGCGCCGATAGAATGGCGCCGGCAACGTCCGGAAAATCCGGATCACTGACCGCCGTCATGACCACGGCCCCGCCCATACTTTCGCCCAGCAAGTAAACGGGTGCGGCGGGGTATTTTTCCTTTGCCTGATTAACAAGGCTGGCCAAATCCTTCACCAAAAGCTCCTGCCCCGGCCAGACACCGGCATCCGGCGTTGCGCCAAACCCGCGTTGATCATAGGCAATGGTGGTTATACCTTGCATTGACCACCAACTCCCGGCAAAGGCGAAGGCATTGCTGTAATCATTAATGCCATGGACGGCAATAATAACCGCCCGGGTCTGATCGGCCGCAATCCAGGTTTTAACAGGCAGGTTCTTATCATCGAACGTGGTCAGGGATTTCGCCGTCAATTCCGGCTCGACCCGCACCTCCCCGGCTTGCTGGACGACCGGGGTACAGGCGGCGGTGAGCCCGGCAAGTAGGGGCAGCAGATGAACAAGGCGGGTCAGTTTGCCTATGTTGAAAAAATCCATCATGGCCCTATCGCTTTAACAGGCGCCGGGTTTCGGCTTGCAGGAAGGGAACAATATTGGCTTCGTACCACGGATTTTTCTTCATCCAGCCCGTCACCCGCCAACTTGGATGGGGAAGCGGCAATAAGTCCGGGGCAAATTGCTCATAAGCCTGAACCGTAGCGGTCAGGGTTTTCTTGCGGCGGGCGCCCAAATGATATTTATGGGCATATTGACCAACAGCCAGGGTCAGTCTCACGTTGGGCAGCAACGGTATCAGGTTCGGATGCCAGGTTTGCGCGCATTCGGGTCGCGGCGGACTATCCCCGCCTTTTTCAAGTCGTCCCGGATAGCAAAACCCCTGCGGGATGATGGCAAAGTTTTCAGGATTGTAAAAAGTGTCCTTATCCACGCCGAGCCACTCCCGCAAACGATCGCCTGACGGATCATCCCATGGAATACCGGAGGCATGGACTTTCGTTCCCGGGGCCTGTCCGGCGATCAGGATGGGTGCCTTGGCGTCGGCGATTAGAACCGGCCTCGGCCCTAAAGGTAGCGACGCTTCACAAATCCGGCAGGCCCGGATGTCTTTCAAAATTTGATCGAGAGCGCCGGTCACGCGAAGGACCCGAGCCAGTCCATCAATTTGCCCCGCTGCCCGTCATCCAGTTTATGCAAGAGGACACCGTCGGGTGGTGCGCGGTTCCATTCTTGAAGAATGTCATCCGCGAGGGCTTCACCGAAGACCAGGCATGTTTCATGATTGATCTTCAGAAAATGGCCATTTGGAGCCAGTAGTTTTTCTACTGGCTCATCCAGACCGATTTCATAGGACTGCCCCGCCAACCAACTGAATGTCGGTGCGCCTGTCAACATCACTTGCAGGTCATTCACCTTTGAAGTTTCCATCCCGTTTCTCAAAAAAGGCATCAATGGCTTCGCCATGGTCTTTTGCATGATGGGCAAGGGCTTGATACGCGGCCGACATTTCCAATAGGCTGTCGAGGCGCATATGTTCACCTTCGCGCAACAGCTTTTTGGCCATGCGCAGCGAATGCGGTGGATTGACGGCAATACGCTTCGCCAGATCGCGGGCGGTATCCATCAATTTTTCATTTGGCACCACCCGGGAAACCAGTCCCCAGTCAAGGGCGGTTGCGCTATCGATCATTTCCCCGGTAAAGGTCATTTCCGCGGCCCGGCTGCGGCCGATCACCCGCGGCAGGAACCAGGCGCCGCCATCACCCGGAATAATCCCCAGTTTGACGAAGCTTTCGGCAAACCGTGCTGATTCCGCCGCAATGCGGATATCACACATACAGGTAAGATCAAATCCCGCACCAACGGCCGCGCCATTGACGGCGGCAATGGTCGGCACTTCCAGATTATAAAAGGCCAGCGGAATTTTCTGGATACCCTGACGGTAGGATTCCCGTAATTCAGCCGGGGAACCCGCAAACATCCCTTCCTTGTCGCGCATATGCTTGACATTGCCGCCCGCAGAAAAAGCTTTCCCGGCGCCAGTTAGAATAACGCAGCGTACTGAATTATCGGTGTTGATCCGCTTCGCTGCATCAATAAATGCCTCGAAAATGACATCATCGGAAAGGGCATTGCGCTCCTCAGGCCGATTGATCGTGAGGGTTACAACGCCCTCATCTTGTTCGTATAAAAGTGCATCAGTCATGGCCGCAAGGCTACTCAATTGCCAGAAAAATAGAAAGCCTCAATTTCGTACAGTACGGCGAACTGGCAGGAAACTTGACAATCAACCGGAATAGGAAGATCGTTTTATAAAACGGGCGCAACAGCTCCCAATAATAAGAACACTGGAGGCACAATGCCTGCGCCCACCTCAGCTGCCGCCCCGACGTCCTATAAAGGTATTTTTCTGTTTTGCACGGCGATCTTTCTCTTCGTCGTGATGGATACGATTGTCAAATATGCGACGGAAACCTATCCGCCCATGCAAGTTGTCTGGGCGCGCAACTTCTTTCACACGGTTTTGATGACCCTGTTCATGGTGCCGTCGCAAGGACTGAAAATAATCCAGACCAATCGTCTTAAGCTGCAGATTGTCCGATCGATGTTATTGCTGTGTGCGACGATCAGCTTTTTTACGGCAATCAAATATGTGCCCTTGGCCGATGCTGGTGCCGTTGGCTCGACAGCCCCGCTTTTTGTTATCCTGTTTTCGGTTCTTATCTTGAAGGAAAAAATCAGTTATCGCCGCTGGGGCGCCGTCGGTGTCGGTTTTTTAGGGGCAATGATTATTCTCAGGCCGGGTATGACGGAGGTTCATCCGGCGCTGTTTTTAGTTGTCTGCACGTCAATCTGCTACTCGCTTTACCAGATCGCAACACGATTCCTGTCAGGTATTGATAGACCGGCAACCACGCTTTTCTACACCTCGCTTGTCGGAACGGTTTTAATGAGCGCCGCCATGCCGTTTTTCTGGGTGACTCCGGATTTACAAGGCTGGTTAGTTCTGGTGGTCATCGGCCTTATCGGCGGCGTCAGCCATTTCATCATGATCAAGGCTTTTGATTTCACGGCGGCGTCTACGGCCGCACCGTTCCAGTACACACAGTTGATCTGGATGGCCATTTTTGGCTACATGGTTTTTGGCGACTTCCCCGATGGACTGACCATTTTCGGCACGCTGGTTATTGTCTGTAGTGGCCTTTATATCCTGTATCGGGAACGCCAGTTGAGCAAGTCTTAGCCTAACTTTTTCCGACGTCGGCCAGATCGCCGTACATTTCGGGCCGGCGATCCCGGAAGAACTGCCAGTTATCGCGGATTTCCTTGACCAAATCCATATCCATGTCCGTCACCACCAACTCGTCTTTGTCCTCAGACGCCTGAGCGATGATCTCGCCGCGGGGATTGACCACATAGGAGGAGCCGTAAAACTCCCCGATATTCCAAGGTGCCTCCGACCCAACCCGATTGACCGCCCCAATATAACAGCCATTTGCCACAGCAGAGGCCGGTTGTTCCAATTCCCATAAATACTGGCTGACCCCTTTAACGGTCGCTGACGGATTGACGATATATTCCGCGCCATTCAAGGCCAAAGCCCGCCACCCTTCGGGGAAATGCCGGTCATAGCAGATATAAACACCCAATTTGCAATAAGCCGTGTCAAACACCGGCCAGCCCGAGTTTCCGGGGCGAAAAAAGAATTTTTCCCAGAATCCGGCGACTTGCGGGATATGAGTTTTACGATATTTGCCCAGGTAACTGCCGTCCGCGTCAATAACCGCGCAGGTATTATAATAAATTCCCGTCTTTTCCAGCTCATACATCGGCACGACGATCACCATGCTGTATTTTTTGGCATATTCCTGCATCAGCTTAACGGTCGGCCCGTCGGGAATGCTCTCGGTTGCGGCGTACCATTTACTGTCTTGGGACGGGCAAAAATACGGCTGGTCGAACACCTCCTGAAAACACAGGACCTGCACTCCCTTTTTACCCGCTTCTTCAATATAGGGAATATGGGCGGCGACCATTAAATCGCGGATTTCGTCCGGATGCATATCCGTATTGCCCTTGAGGCCCATCTGTATAAGTCCAGCCCGCAACATTGCCATTGATCTACTCCCCATTCAAAAAAGTCGAAATCCGTCAGTTTTTGACCATATGGTCAGGATTTTAACTATCCTTTTTCAAAAGGCAAAGCTAAAATGAGCCTAAATAACGGGCGCGAGACCCATATTTGCGAACATAACAAGGAGAAAGACATGTCAACTCTGATACGAGGCGGAACTGTCGTTACCTCAGAAATGACCTACCGGGCAGATGTCTATTGTGAAGACGGCATCATCAAAGCCATTGGCAAGGATCTTGAGGCCCCTTCTAGCGCCGAAATCGTCGATGCTGGCGGCCAATACGTGATGCCGGGCGGGATTGACCCGCATACTCATATGCAGCTGCCCTTCATGGGAACCGTCGCGTCTGAAGATTTTGAGACCGGCACAGCCGCGGCCCTGGCTGGGGGCACAACGCAAATAATCGACTTTGTCATTCCGTCTCCGGAAGAGCCGTTAATGGACGCCTATCAAACATGGCGCGGTTGGGCAGAGAAATCCGTTGCAGATTACAGCTTTCATGTGGCCATCACCTGGTGGGATGACACAGTTCACCGCGACATGGGCATTTTGGCCGAACAAGAGGGCATCAATTCCTTCAAGCATTTCATGGCCTACAAGAATGCCATTATGGTGTCCGATGAAATGATGATTGCCAGCTTCTCGCGCTGCCGGGAATTGGGGGCCATGGCCACCGTTCATGCAGAAAATGGCGAGATGGTTTATCATCTGCAGCAGGAAATGCTGAAAAAAGGCATTACGGGTCCCGAAGGGCATCCGCAATCGCGTCCGCCAGAAGTCGAGGGTGAAGCCGCAAACCGTGCCATTCGGATGGCGCAAGTTCTGCAAACTCCGATTTACGTGGTGCATGTGTCGTGTAAGGAATCACTGGAGGCCATCACCCGCGCCCGCCGCGAAGGCCAACGGGTTTTTGGCGAATGCCTCGCCGGTCATCTGATGATCGACGATAGTGTCTATTACAACGAAGATTTTGAATTTGCCGCCGCCCATGTCATGAGCCCGCCGTTCCGACCCAAAGATCATCAACGGGCGTTATGGCGTGGATTGCAATCGGGAGACCTGCAGACAACCGCAACAGATCATTGCTGCTTCTGCGCCCCGCAAAAAGCAGCCGGTCGGGATGACTTTACGCTCATTCCCAACGGCACCTCCGGGGTCGAGGATCGCATGTCCGTTCTCTGGCAAAATGGGGTCAATACGGGCAAACTGACGATGAATGAGTTCGTAAAGATCACCTCAACCAATGCCGCGCAGATTTTCAATATTCATCCGCGCAAAGGATCAATCTCCATCGGGGCAGACGCCGATATCGTTGTTTGGGACCCGGAAAAAACCCGAACCATATCCGCCAAGACCCATTTCCAGAATGTGGATTTCAACATTTTTGAGAATATGGAAACCCGCGGAAACCCCAGCCATACGATTAGTCAGGGAAAGGTCGTGTTTAAGGATGGTCAATTGAATGTGGTCAAGGGCGCCGGCCGCTATATCAAGCGTCCAACGTTCAATACACATTTTGACGCACTTGAAAAAAGACGGGCCGAAACTGCACCGAGAAAAGTCGATCGTCCAGCCCAAGCCGCAGAATAACTTCTGTATATAGTCCTAGAACAGCCCTGGCATGAGAATGTCAGGGCTTTTTTCTACATTGCATCCCGCACCTGATGCTGATTAGGCCTCTTGGTAATCGCAACCAGCACACCGGCGACGGTGATCAAAACCATGCCGCCGATTGTTGATAGATTGAGGCTTTCCGAGAAGAACACATATCCCCAGATAGCGGCAGAAATCAGATAGGCGTAATCAAAGGTGCCAATGATGGACGGGGGCACGATTTGATAGGCGCGGGCGACACCAATAAAATATATGGCAGAGAGCAGGCCTAGAAAGGCCATCAACGCCCAATCTTCCATTTGCAAGGGAAACCAGTCACCAACTAAAAACGGAAAGGTCTCTTTTGTAGTCATTTCCAATTCAATAAGCAGCAGAACTAAGCTGGCCAACAATCCGGTGGCAAGAAACGTCACGTGCAGCGCAAGGGCAAGGTTGAGCGGTGCTTCGTTCTGACATTTGGTTCGGGTCAGGATCATGGCATAAGAATACAAAGCCGCTCCCAGAATCGGCAGCAACGCAAACCAGGAAAAGGCATCTGTGCCGGGTTTCAATATGACGATGACACCTAGAAATCCAAGCAGCACGCCTGCCCATTGCCGTCTGGATACCGGCTCACCAATGAGGAGCGCCGATAAAAGCGCGGTTATAATCGGATTTGTATACATGGCGACCGCAACCACCGACAGGCTCAAGACCGGCAGTGACGCATAAATAGCGATCCATGACGAGACGAGAAGGAGACTACGAATGACGGTCCATTTCGGGTTTTTCAGGGTGAGACTGACCCCGGAAATCCAACAAATCACTAGCAGAATTGGAATAGCAAACAAGGAACGGGCGAAAAACACCTGCCAGACAGTAAAATCTGTACTGACATGTTTCACGATGGCATCGGTAAGAGCCATCATGCTGACAGACGCCAGGATGATGACAATGCCTTGCGCCGTTTTATCGGGCGGCATTCCCGGCCGTGTCATCCCGGTTCGATCCTTCGTGCTGACCTAAGGTGTTTTAAGGGGAACGCGTAGCAAGGTGCCAAATTCTTCCGCGAAGTTCGCAGATACCCGGCCGTGGATCTTGCCTTGTTTGTCGAAAAATTCGCCTTTGTCACCGATCGGAAACACCCCCTCATGCCAAATGTTGGGATGGATATAGAGGCCTTGCGTGCCGTCACAATAAAAGCTGACGAAATCTTCAGGATTCACATTATCGCCCGGCAGGGCCAGTGGCACCATAAACGGGGTGCCGTCCAGGGAATAGAAAAGCTGACCGCCATCGGGATGATAATTGGCATGCCAGAGCAAAACTTGGTCGCGTTGGCTTTCCGTATTCTGAGAGTCGGCCTCACTGGGATCACAGCACCAACCGAGGACATAGGTGTCATGAATGGCATTGTTGCGGCCCCAAAGAACATCGCCTTCCCACCAGAATTCAAAAATACCTTCTGCTGTGCCGCCCTGATTGCCGGTCCCCTCGTCCACCCTGCGGCGTCCTGTTAGTGGCCAGGTGACAATTTCAATTTCGAAATTTTCATAATCAGAGACGAGACAGCCATAGCCTTTCAGGCTCTCATCTGTGGCGATAACCACCGGCACGTCCAGTACCGGAAGATTGGCAGGGATTTCTGGATTTAGAAAATTTGGTGATTTAACGGTTGCCGAGGTGTCCATGAGCTGTCCTTTCATTGCTTTTGAAAGATTAAGACATAGGACACAAAAAAAGGGAAGGTTTCCCTTCCCTTTTTCCGCAACTCGTGTGCGTTTAGTTTTGTGCGCGTTCCCAAATCATCTGGGTGTAAGCACCTTCTGGTTTTTTGGCGATCACCACATCGGATTTGCCGGACATCAGAATGTCCACTGTCCGCTGGTAAGCAGCCTCGTCCAGACGTCCAACTTTATCGGTTCCGACAAGCTTGGCAATTTCACGCATCATGCGACGCTGATGCTTCTCTGTCTGCGCGCCGGTGGCATCATTTTCAAGAACGATGTCTGCGGCTTCATCCGGATTGGCAACTGCATATTCCCAGCCTTTCAGCGAGGCTCCGACGAAACGTGCCAATTTATCGACCATGGCATCGTCTTTCAGGCTGTCTTCCATCACATAAAGACCATCTTCCAGCGTCGCGACGCCTTGCTCTTCATATTTGAACACAGTTAGTTCTTCTGTTGTCAGACCCGCATCCAGCACTTGCCAGTATTCATTGTAGGTCATTGTTGAAACACAAGCTGCTTGCTTTTGCAGGATCGGATCAACGTTAAAGCCCTGTTTCAGAACCTTGATATCCGGGTTTGAGCCGGAAGTTGAAAATCCCAATGTGTCCATCCAGGACAGAAACGGATATTCATTACCAAAGAACCAGACACCTAAAGTCTTGCCTTTAAAGTCATTGGCTGTTTCCACGCCCATATCTTTGCGGCAAGTCAGCATCATGCCTGATTTGGCAAATACTTGCGAAATATTGACCAATGGAACGCCTTTTTCACGGGTTGCCAAAGCAGCTGGCATCCAATCGACCACTACATCAGCACCGCCACCGGCGATGACCTGAGACGGCGCCACATCGGGCCCACCTGGTTTGATGGTGATATCCAAATCGGCATCTTTATAAAAGCCTTTGTCTTTCGCCACATAATATCCAGCGAACTGGGCTTGCGTTACCCATTTCAATTGCAGGGTTAGTTTATCGGCCGCTTGCGCGGACATGGCCATGGCACCAAAGATGGCGGCAGTGGCGAGTAAGGTTAGTTTCTTCATTTCTCTTCCTCTCCTGTTTAACGTTCTAAAAACTTCTTTTCTTCTTATCTACTCCCAGACTACCTGGTCCGCCGGTATGAGGCGTGCCAAAAAGTCAGTCTTTTCTCAAACAAGGCCAACAGGCCATAAAAAACGGAACCCACGACGGCAGCGACGGTGATGGTCGCCCAGACGATATCGACATTCATCCGACCAACTTCCGTTGAAATTCGGAACCCCATGCCGACAATTGGTGTGCCAAAAAACTCGGCAACAATTGCGCCAATCATGGCCAATGTTGAGTTTATTTTAAGCGCATTAAAAATAAAGGGAAGCGCGTTTGGCAAGCGCACGAAGAAAAGCGTCTGCCAGTACCCCGCTGCATAGGATCGCATCAGGTCTCGCTCAATCTTTCCGGTCTCTTGTAATCCGGCAAGGGTATTGATCAGCATCGGGAAAAAAGTCATGACGACAATAACCGCCGCTTTCGATTCCCAGTCGAAACCAAACCACATCACCATAATCGGTGCAATACCCACGATCGGCACGGCACTAACCAAAGATCCAAGGGGCAACAAGCCGCGTTGCATAAACGGAATACGATCAACCAAAATAGCCACAAGAAACCCTGAGCTGCAGCCGAAGACAAAGCCCGAAAACACCGACTTGACCACGGTCTGGTAGAAATCCGCATAAAGTGTATGGCCATTGGCCGCGATAGCCAAACCGATTTGCCCGGGCGACGGCAACAATACCGACGGCACGCCAAAACCCGTTGTGATCACTTGCCAAAGATATAGCAGCCAGACGCCAAATAAAGCCGGCACGACGAGAGAAATCAGCTTGTTGTTATCCGCCACTTTCGACAAAAGCGCCATGGCGCGCCAGGCAAGAAACCCAAGTCCTGCGACATAGATCCAAAGACCAATTGCTTCAAATCCACCGGTTCGTAACGTCGCAACGGCCATAAGCGGGGCTATCGCTCCTAAAATCACGCCGCCGGTCACCATGAGGGCTGAAAACAAGCCTGATTTGCGGGTAAAGATCTGCAGGCCTGCAATCACCATAGAAGCCAAGACCAGTCCCAAGGCCCGCAAGTCAAACCACCAATCAATATAGTCGCTGTCATTATGCCCCACAGGAAACCAAAAGGAAGCAACAGCAAAAACCAAAAAGAGGACGAGGATAGGATCGTATCGAGCGATCATTATTTCTGACCTCCCATCTTTCGTAACGTCAGTTTTTCAGCAAAACCAACCGACCAGACAAGAACCATTCCAAGCACAGACGCGACCACAAGTGCCGACCAAATCTGAATCGTTTGCCCATAGTAGGAACCGGCCAGCAGTCGGGCGCCCAATCCTTGAACGGCCCCGGTTGGCAATTCCGCCACAATGGCACCGACAAGACTAATCGCCACCGCAACTTTGAGGCTGGTAAACAGATAAGGTATGGACGCAGGTATGCGTAATTTCCAAAATACATCCGAGCCTGAGGCACTGTAGGTTTTCATCAAATCCAGCTGCAAGACATCAGGAGAGCGTAGCCCCTTGACCATTCCGATAGTGATTGGGAAAAAACACAGATACATGGAAATGATGGCTTTGGGGACCAATCCAGTCAGGCCCAAATGACCTAGCACCACAATTATCATGGGCGCAATCGCCAGAATAGGAATGGTTTGCGACGCGATGACCCAAGGCATCAAACTTCGATCCAGGGTTTGGACATGGACAATTCCGACGGCAAGCACAACCCCCAGGATCGTGCCAAAGGCAAAACCTAATAAAGTTGATGAAAGTGTTACCCAAGCATGAAAAACAAGGCTGCGTTTCGAGGTAATATTCTTTTGTAAAACGGTCTTATCCAATTCCACAACGATTTGTTGCGGAGCTGGCAAAATGGGCCGTTCCATGGACCAGGCATCTTCGACCAGTTGTGAAAAAGTCCAGTCGGTTTTGGCGCGATCATATCCATCAATCAACCGATCGGAATTCATATAGACGGCACCCGCATACCAGAATACGAGGATCGTAAGGATGACCGTTACCACAGGAAGAACTTGACCGTTATATAAACGGTGCCAAAGACCAGAATTCATTCCTGTTGTGTGATCAGTCATCGTAGGAATGTCCCGAACGCAATCCTTCGCGTACCCGATGGGAGATTTCCAAAAATTCCGGTGTCTCCCGAATACCCAGCGTCCGCTCCCGCGGTAACGTACTATCGATGATATCAATAATTTTACCCGGTCTCGGCGACATCACAACTATTTTCGACGACAAAAACACAGCTTCAGGAATCGAATGGGTAACAAAAACAACTGTCTTTTTTGTTTGATTCCAGAGCTTTAAAAGCTGTTCGTTCAGATGATCCCGCGTAATTTCATCGAGGGCTCCGAAAGGCTCGTCCATGAGCAGAAGATCAGGTTCCACTGCAAGCGCCCGGGCAATGGATACGCGTTGCTGCATCCCTCCTGAAAGTTGCCATGGGAATTTCTTCTCGAACCCTTCCAGACTGACAAGGGCTAGATTTTTAGCCGCCCGTTGTTTTTGTTCGTCGCGTGATAGCCCCATGATTTCCAGAGGCAACATGACATTTTTTTGAACCGTCCGCCAAGGATACAAGGCCGGCGCTTGAAAGACATACCCATAAGCCCGGTTTTTCCGGGCTTCTTCCGGCGACATACCATTCACCGAGATATGGCCATCGGTTGGTGTTTCCAGATCAGCGATAACCCGCATGAGCGTTGTCTTACCGCAGCCGGACGGACCAATGAAAGACACAAAATCGCCCGCGTCCAGTTTCAGGTCAATATCCGACAACGCATGAACCGGCGCATCTGGCGCCGGAAAAATCAAATTGAGCTTTTCAATCTCAACAACTGCATTTGAAGACATGTCAGGCAATGTTGGCGCGCTCAACAATGGCATGCAGAAGAACATTGCAGCCAGCCGCAAGATCTTCCGGTGTTGCCTCTTCTTCTTCATTATGGCTGATACCGTTTTCGCACGGAACAAATATCATTCCAGTTGGGGCCACACGGCTGATATAACAAGCGTCGTGCCCGGCTCCCGATATAATGTCCATATTGCCATAGCCCGCCGCATCTGCGCCATTGCGAACCGCGTTGACACAGGCTTCATCGAATTCGACTGGCGGTGAATACCAGATTTCTTCAAATTCCATTTCAAATCCACCTTCTTCTGCCGTTTTCGTGCAAAAGGCTCGAAGTTCGGCATCCATCTTGCTCAAAATTTCATCTTTCGGATGACGGAAATCGACCGTAAAAAACACAGAACCCGGAATAGTGTTGCGAGAATTAGGACTGGACTGCAACAGTCCCACTGTTGAACAGGCGAAAGGTTGATTATCCAAGCCGATCCTGTTCACCTCTGTCACCATTTTAGAAGCGGCAACAAGCGCGTCTTTGCGGCGGACCATTGGGGTTGGCCCGGCGTGAGCCTCCTGCCCTGTTACGGTAACTTCATACCAACGCTGGCCCTGAGCTCCCATAACCACACCAATGGTTTTTTCTTCATGTTCGAGAATGGGTCCCTGCTCAATATGCGCTTCAAAAAACGCCTTGATCTCACGGCCGCCAACTTCTTCCGTCCCGGCATAACCAATGCGATCGAGCTCTTCGCCCATTGTTTTGCCATCAAGATCCGCACGGCTGAGACCGTATTCAAGATCAAATACACCGGCGAAAACACCGGAAGCAACCATGGCAGGGGCAAATCGAGAGCCTTCCTCGTTGGTCCAGACGGCGACTTCAACCGGGTGTTCCGTTTTCACATCAAAGTCATTTAATGTCCTCAAAACTTCGAGGCCGGCAAGAACGCCGAACACGCCATCATATTTACCACCCGTCGGCTGGGTATCCAGATGTGAACCGGTCATCACCGGCGCAAGATCATCGTTTGTGCCGGCGCGACGGGCAAAAATATTTCCCATTTTATCAACTTTGACGGTACAACCCGCGTCTTTACACCACTGGGAAAACAAATCCCGGCCTTCGCGATCCAGATCAGTCAGTGCGAGGCGACAACAACCGCCTTTTTCTGTTGCACCAATTTTCGCCATTTCCATCAGGCTTTCCCAAAGGCGATCGCCTTTCACATTCATATTTTGCATGTTTTTTTCCGTCTCTATTCCGCGGCTGTGGCCAAAGGATTAAGGGGGTTTTGATTCCAGTTCATGTAGGGCTTGCCATTGTCGACTTCTTCCATGGTAATGCAATTATCTACGGGGCAGGCCAGCATGCACAGATTACATCCAACACATTCATTGTCCACTACTTCGTAATGACGTTCGCCATCGACGCGGGTAGCCGTTATGGCCTGATGCGAGGTATCTTCGCAGGAAATATGGCATAAGCCGCATTTAATACAGAGATCCTGATTAATCCGTGCCTTGATATCATAGTTCATATTGAGTTGGTTCCAGTCGGTCACATTTGGCACCGCCATCGCCCGGAAATCATCAATGGACTTATAACCTTTACTATCCATCCAGTTGCTCAGGCCGGTCGTCATGTCATCGACGATTTTAAAGCCGTAATGCATGGCCGCGGTACAAACTTGGACGGTTCCGCAGCTGAGCGCCATGAATTCCGCCGCATCGCGCCAATCGGATACGCCGCCAATCCCGGAAATCGGGATATTTTGGCACTCCGGGTCCCGGGCGATTTCCGCCACCATATTAAGGGCGATGGGCTTTACGGCTGGACCGCAATAGCCCCCATGGGCTCCTTTCCCATCTACCGTCGGCATCGGCGCCATCTGATCCAGGTCAATATTGGTGATGGAGTTGATGGTATTGATCAGGGATACGGCGTCTGCACCGCCTCTGACGGCAGCGCGCGCTGCGTGTCGAACATCAGTTATATTGGGTGTTAATTTAACAATTACAGGAAGTTGAGAGTATTTCTTACACCAGCGTGTCACCATTTCGATATATTCGGGCACTTGACCAACAGCGGCGCCCATGCCGCGTTCGGACATTCCGTGGGGACAGCCGAAATTAAGTTCAATGCCATCAGCGCCCGTGGCATCAACTTTTTTCAAAATTCTCTTCCAGGGCTCTTCCTCACAGGGCACCATCAATGAGACAACAACCGCCCGATCTGGCCAGTTTTTCTTTACCCGAGTAATCTCTTCCAGATTAACGTCCAGCGGCCGATCCGTGATAAGTTCGATATTGTTGAACCCCATCATCTGTTGACCATTGAAATTAACAGCGCCATAACGCGACGACACATTCACAATCGGCGGATCTTCACCGAGGGTTTTCCAAACCACGCCACCCCAGCCTGCTTCGAACGCCCGCACGACGTTATATTCCTTATCCGTCGGCGGCGCACTCGCCAGCCAGAAGGGGTTTGGGGTTTTAATACCAGCAAAATTATATGTTAAATCAGCCATTATAGTTGTCTCCGCCCCTATGAATTCATCAGATAGTCGTTGATTGATTTGGCCGCCTGTTTGCCGTCTTGTACAGCCGCCACGGTTAATCCAACATTATCAACAATGCAGTCGCCGCCCGCGTAGACACCAGACAAGGACGTCGCATAATTGTCATCAACGATGATTTTATTGTTCTTCAGGTCCAACCGGCCAGATTCCTGAGTGACCGGATCAGGAACAAAGACCTGCCCGATAGCTTTGAAGACCATATCTGCGGGAAGAGTGGTTGTTTCCCCTGTTCCCGTCAGTTTCCCATTGGTATCCAGTTCCGTATATTCGAACTCAATTCCATTTACATGGCCCCCATCCGTTTTTACGGCAACTGGCTGCATCCAGTGTTTGATGGTGACATTGTTATTCTGGGCGAATTTCTGCTCAACGAGTGTTGCGCTCATATCCCCAGCACCGCGACGATAGACCAATGTCACGCTTTCGGCTCCCAACCGCTTTTTCTTCACTGCAATATCAATTGCCGTGCTGCCGCCACCGATGACCACCACATGGCGACCAACCAGCAAGGCACCCAGATCATCTGTCTGGCGTAAATCAGCGATATAGTCGACCGCATTATACAAGCCGTCCATATGTTCGTTATCCAGCCCCATGGCCTGAACAGATCCTAAACCGCTTCCAATAAAAACAGCGTCATAATCACGGCGCAAATCACCAAGATGAATGTCTTTACCCAAACGTTTTTCATGGTGGACCGTGATCCCGCCAATCCCGAGGATAAAATCCGCTTCCTTCTGGGCAAAATTATCAGGTACTTTATAGGCTGCGATTCCATATTCATTAAGGCCACCAGATTTTGGTTGCGCTTCAAATATGTCAGATTCGTGCCCTAAAAGAGCTAACCGATGGGCCGCAGCAAGGCCAGCCGGACCAGCACCAACAATCGCCACCTTTTTACCCGTCGCAGGGCCTTTTTCGAAGGGTTGCTCTGCGCTATCCATCAACCAATCGGTGGCGTATCGTTGCAGTTTGCCGATAACGACCGGTTTATTTTCCTGTGCGGTTCGCACGCAAGCGCCTTCGCAAAGAACCTCTGTTGGGCAAACCCGCGCGCAGGCGCCGCCCATAATATTTTCATCAAGAATATCCAAGGCAGAGCCTCGCACATTATCGGTCGAGATTTTCCGAATAAAATTGGGTATGTCAATGCCGGTCGGGCAAGCTTCCATGCAAGGCGCGTCATAACAGAAATAGCAGCGACTGGCTTCTATCAGTGCTGTCTTTCGGTCTAGCCGTGGATACATGTCAGAAAAATTTTGCGCCAACTCTTCATCGGACAACCGTCCAACAGCGATATCGCTCATAAGTCTTATCCCCTGTTATCGCCAAAAATTACATTTTTTTTCTTAGGCATTCCCGTGTTGCGAAAAACCATAGCTAAAAACTGACCAAATGGTCAAGTTTTTTTAAAATTAGTTGCAAGACGGCTAGAAATAGTGGATTTTTAATTTATTATTAGGGCGCTAAAACCAGTTTAAAAATCAGTTGGGTAGTTACGTGGACCAATCTACAAATGGAAATGCGCAAGGGAGAATTCGCCTTGCAAATATGGAACGCATTATGAAGGCCGCAGAAAAGGTCTTCGCAGAATCCGGGTTCCGTGGTGCGACAACTTCGGCTATTGCCCTGGAAGCTGATTTACCAAAAGCAAACATCCATTATTATTTTGGCACCAAGGAAAAACTCTATCGCGCTGTTCTTGATGACATCGTCGACGTCTGGCTGTCCTCTTTTAAGGGTCTTGGCGAATCCGATGATCCCGCGGCAACTCTCAGCGATTATATTCGGTCGAAAATGGAACTGTCCAAAAGCCGGCCGGAAGCTTCCCGGGTCTTCGCCAATGAGCTTATTCGGGGGGCGCCTCGTATCAATACCTATTTGTCTACGGAGCTGAAAGATTGGGTCGATGACAAAGCGGCCTTGATTGATACATGGATTGACCAAGGCAAGATGGCCCCCGTCGACAGCAAACACCTGATTTTCCACATCTGGGCCCTCACCCAGACCTGGGCAGACTTTGAAAGCCAATGGTCTGCAATATTGGGTCGGGAAAACGGTCTTACAGACGAGGATTTTGAAGTGGCAACGAATAACATCATCACAACGGTTCTTCGAACCTGTGGCTTGATTCCGGTCAGCGCCCGTCAACAGTAACCCAGTAATATTGGAGTATAGTGCGATGACCCCTCGCCAGATCGTCGAAGAATGGGTTAAGCGGTTTAACACAGGCGATGCCGCATTAATTGCCGATCTTTATGACGAAAACGCCATTAATCACCAGATTACACAGGACGCTGTCGAAGGCCGCAATTCAATACAAGCTATGTTCGCTGCGGAATTTGAGGCCGCAGAAATGGTTTGTATTCCTGAAATCATTCATGAAGCCGGTGATGTCGCCATACTGGAATGGCGCGATCCCATCGGTTTGCGCGGCTGCGGGTTTTTCACGGTGAAAAATGACCTTATTGTCTTTCAGCGCGGCTACTGGGACAAACTCAGCTTTCTAAAGCTTCATAACCTGCCATTGGAATAGGACTGGTGTCTTGGGAACCGTTTACCTCTTCTTCTAAATTCCATTTTTGGATACCGTACCAGAATGTCCTGACGGAACTGTCGAGCCCTTAATCCAATGCCGTGCAGATGGAAGAAAAATGAGTATCAATGCAATAATATTCAGCACACCCGTTACAACCATCGTCATAATATAACTGGGTGTTAGAAACGACTGGATCATTGGCTCGATAATATCCCAGGCAAAAATCCATGTTATTGGCCCGACTACAAAGCTAAAGATCATGAAAACGGCATATGTATTTCGTACCATAATGCTCCCATAACGCATTATTGATACGACACAAAAAATCATAACGATATAGGTTAGTAAACTTTGAACAATCAAACTTGGTATATTGAAAGAATTTGCCAATTCAGGAAGTGCCTGAACTTGTTGCTGATAGACCACCACCAAATCATTATATGTAAATACGAAAATAGCGAACGAGACTGCTATTAGAAGGTAAAATACATATCCGAACAGTCGAACCGATAACGGTGGAGGACCGAGATCGCCGCGATCTGGCGGGGGAAGAAACTTCGACGTCAATAATCCAGACGCGAAATACAGTGCGGCGACAATAATTGACCCGATAGCACCGGCATAAATGACGCCATTCTCCTCAGAAATTGCGCTCAATGCCTGACCAAGTATATTTCTTCCAAGAAGAGCCCAAATGACAGCAACTATCGACAGAAAAAAGAACGTTTTAACAACGGCATACAGTCTTTTCCTCTTTAAATACTGGGAGCGGAAACAAGCAACAATTATTGCTGGTACCAGCAGAAAAGCATAACTCACAGCATATTGACCAGCGGCCGCCCCGTTTTTTCCCGGATCATCGGTGTCTAGCAACACCAGCGATAATCCGATAACGATGCCACCGATCAAACCCATTGAAAGGATTGAGAATAAAAACGCTAAAAAAACTCGTAATACCGTACGCACACATACCTCGTATATATTGAATAACTAAATACTTAAAAACTATATACGGGTGATAAAAACAAGTAAACTGATTATGCGCCGTTCATTTCTTCTTGCAGAATTTCAAGTTCCAGCCAGCGATCTTCATATGTTTCTTTTTGGACCTTTTGCTCACTTAACTTGGCGACACTGGCATTAAAAAGCTCCGGGGTTTTGTTAAAGAAGCCCGGATCTGCCAATTCTTTTTCCAGCTTTACAATATTTGCGCCCAGTTTTTCGATTTCCGCAGGCAGGTGTTCCAGATCGCGTTGATCCTTATAAGTTAGCTTCTTCCGGCTCTGTTTTTCCCTGTTTTCGGCCTGTAAGGGTTTCTTATCGGCTGTTTTTTTGGATTTTTTTGCGCGTTCCTTGCGTCCCCGTATGTAATCCGAATACCCGCCAACATATTCGTCAACATAACCGCCTTCTTCGATAACAATTGTTGACGTCACTAATTGATCGAGAAAATCCCGATCATGGCTGACTACCAACAAGGTACCAGAGTAAGAATTCAACATTTCCTGGAGCAAATCCAGGGTTTCCATGTCCAAATCGTTGGTCGGCTCATCGAGCACGAGCAAATTACTTTCCCGCGCCAGCAATTTGGCAAGCAGCAAGCGGTTCTTTTCCCCGCCCGATAGCGACTTGACCGGGCTTTTCGCTTGCCTGTCCTCAAACAGGAAGTCCCGCAAATACGCCACGACATGCCGGACTTCCCCGCGGACCAGCAATTGCCCGCTTCCCGGATCGGCCAGCGTGTCCCATAGACTCAAATCCGGGTCGAGGCTGTCCCGGTGCTGATCGAATATGGCAGGTGTCAAATTTGTCCCGAGTTTAACATCCCCTGTGGTTGGCGCGAGCTCTCCCATCAGAATTTTCAACAATGTCGTCTTACCGGCACCGTTCGGGCCGATGATTCCGACCCTGTCGCCTCTTTGTATTTTGGTAGAGAATTTACTTATAACATTATGCTCTTGCTCGTTATTATCCATATATATTTTAGAAATATCATGGACCTCAACAACGGTTTTCCCGCTTTTACTGCCGGCACTCACCGTCAGCTTGGCGCTCCCGACAGGTGCTGCCCGTTCAGCCCGTTCGGCCCGCAAACGATGTAACGCCCGGATCCGCCCTTCATTCCGCGCCCGCCGGGCCGTAATGCCTTTGCGGGACCAGTCCGTTTCTTCGGCGATTTTCTTATCCAGTTTCTTGGCTTCCACCTCTTCACGGCGAAGAATTTCTTCGGACCACTCATCAAACGCCGCAAAACCCTTGCCATGGGTGCGTAATTGTCCCCGATCAAGCCAGAACAGGCGGTTGGTCATGTTTTTCAGAAATTGCCGATCATGACTGATAATCAAAAGCGCACCCTTAAACGCTTTTAACTCCCCTTCCAACCAGAGAATTGTGTTTATATCCAAATGGTTAGTAGGCTCATCCAAAAGTAATACATCTGGTTCGGAAACAAGCGCTTCGGCCAGTGAGACACGGCGCGCCTCCCCGCCGGACAAGGTATCAAGCTGACGGGAACCATCTATCCCAACACCCACCAGCACCTGATCCACCATGTATCCCGTGTCGATACCGTCGTCGGCAGTTCCTTTCGGCAGACCACTTTGCACCTGTTCATAGACGGTTCTACTCGGAATAATCGTCGGTTGCTGGCGCAGATAGCTTACTCGCACACCGGTTTGCAGGAATCTCTCGCCCCCATCCAGATCGATATCCCCGGCGATGGCTTTGAGCAGCGTCGATTTTCCCGATCCATTGCGCCCCATCAAGGCAATACGCATGCCCCGCTCAACGCCGAGAGAGATGTCAGAAAACAAATCGCCCCCGCCAAAGGTGATGCGGGCATTCTGAAGGGCCAGGATAGGAGCTGCCATAAAGAGTGGTACCAATAAGTTGGAAATAGATCAAAAAGAGGCTTCTAGCATTTAAGCACCCCTGACGGCAATTGCCAGTAGGTCAGAATTGCAGAAAAACCACTATTTGGTTTTGTGGCGAATGATATTAAAGCCTTCATCTTCCGTCGGTGGCGCGAAATAGCTGCTGATCAGATCAAATTCAGCGTCTGTTGTTTGAAAAGGATGGACTCCAGCTGCGTTTCGGGCATGAAGCCGCGCCTTACATATCTCATCTGCTACATCTAGATAATGCAATTCATGCGCGACACCCGCCTCCTCAAACAAGGCTTTTGACCATAAACGACCCTCAATCGTATTCGCCGGGAAATCGAGCACCACGGTTATACCTGCTGCCAGTAATTGTTTTATATACTCTTCAAGGACTGTTTTTAGCCGTCCTGAGCACCGAACATAGTCCCTCAGATCCTTTATTTCGCCAGGGTAGAGCGATGACAGCCAGACATCTTCACTAAGGAGTACGGTATTTGAGTTATCGGCGAGCTTACGGGCAATCGTTGATTTACCCGAACCAATTTTCCCGCAAACTAGATGCAGAGCGGGCTTAGTTGGGGTTTTTAAATTTTCTGAAGGCATAAATTCTTCTCCGTGAACATGAAAGCGCTCGAAGAGACGGCATTAAAAAACCCGCCTCAAGGGGCGGGTTGGACGTGCGACTTAAGACACAGGTTATCCCGCCATTATTCCAATGGTGCTAATAATCCGGGCAATAATAAGGATGCAATAAGTCATCCTGAATTTCTAGTCGGGCATCTGGTCCCTGTCAAGCGCTGTAAATCGTCGCGAAAGACGCGATTATCTCTTTTCTTTGCAATAAGTTTTCTATACAAGACCAAAATTGTCTGTTATAAAATCTTGAAATAAGACTATTTTAGTACGATATAGATGATATCATGATAAAACTGAGCAAAATGACAGATTACGGTGTGGTGATTATGTCCGAGATGGCACGGGTGCCTGGTCGGGTTATGACAGCACCTGATGTTTCCCTGCATACTGGTTTAACCGTACCGACAGCTGCAAAAATCTTGCGCATATTGGCGAAGGGTAAGATGCTGATCTCGCATCGTGGCGCCCATGGCGGATACGAGCTGACAGTACGCCCTGCAGAAATATCCATAGCGGAGATCGTCCGGGCCATGGAAGGGCCCCTCGCCGTCACATCCTGTGTGGATGAAAGCGACGAAGATTGCTCGGTTGAGGAAAACTGCCCCATGCGCGGCGGTTGGGAGAAAATAAATCGGGCGCTGAATGCGGCGCTTGAAGAAGTGACCCTGGCTGATATGTGCCAGGATACCTATCAGATCAGTTTACAAAAGAGGTCACTGGACAGCATTGACGCTGTATCATTGACCAGTGCGGAGTAAAGAAATGGCCATTAGCCAGGAAACAGTCGAGCAAGTTGCTTCGGTTTCAGAAAAGTACAAATACGGGTTTGTCAGCGATATTGAAGCAGATACCGCCCCCATTGGCCTGAGCGAAGACATTGTCCGCTTTATTTCTGCGAAGAAGGAAGAGCCGGAATGGCTTCTGGCATGGCGTTTGAAGGCGTATCGTCACTGGTTGACCATGGAAGAGCCGGAATGGGCAAAGGTTGATTATCCGAAAATCGATTTTCAGGACATTTATTACTATTCCGCCCCCAAGGTGAAGGACAAGCTTAAAAGCCTGGACGAAGTTGATCCGGAAATTCTGGAAATCTATAAAAAACTTGGAATTCCGCTCAAGGAACAGGAAGTGCTGGCTGGCGTTGAAGGCGCGTATAACGTGGCAGTCGATGCGGTGTTTGACAGTGTTTCCGTCGCCACAACCTTTAAGGCCCGGCTGGAGGAAGAAGGCGTGATCTTCTGCCCGATTTCCGAAGCGGTGCGCAACCATCCTGAATTGGTCAAGAAATATATCGGCTCTGTTGTTCCCTATACAGATAACTACTACGCGGCCCTGAATTCCGCCGTCTTTACGGACGGATCCTTCTGTTATATTCCAAAGGGCGTGCGCTGCCCCATGGAGCTCAGCACCTATTTCCGCATCAATGCGGCCCAGACGGGACAGTTTGAACGAACACTTATCATTGCAGATGATGAGAGCTATGTGAGTTATCTGGAAGGCTGTACGGCCCCCATGCGGGACGAGAACCAACTGCATGCGGCCGTGGTTGAGCTGATTATCCATAAAGATGCGGAGATCAAGTATTCTACGGTCCAAAACTGGTATCCCGGCGATGAAAATGGCGTTGGTGGCATTTATAACTTTGTTACCAAGCGCGCTGCCTGCCGCGGTGAAAATGCCAAGGTGTCTTGGACACAAGTGGAAACAGGTTCCGCCATCACTTGGAAATACCCGTCCTGTATCCTGCAGGGTGATAATTCTGTTGGCGAGTTCTATTCCATTGCCATCACGAATAATATGCAACAGGCCGATACCGGAACCAAGATGATCCATCTGGGTAAGAACACCTCCAGCACCATCATCTCCAAGGGGATATCGGCGGGTAAGGCACAGAATACTTACCGCGGATTGGTGCGTATGGGCCGAAAAGCCGACAACGCGCGTAACCATACGGTTTGTGACAGCCTGCTCATTGGCGACAAATGTGGTGCGCATACGGTTCCGTATATCGAAAACCAGAGCCGGACAGCGAAAATAGAACATGAAGCAACCACGTCTAAAGTTAGTGAAGAACAGCTGTTCTATTGCCAGCAACGTGGTTTGACAGAAGAAGAAAGCATGGCCCTGATTGTCAATGGTTTCTGCAAGGAAGTGCTTCAGAAACTCCCCATGGAATTCGCGGTTGAAGCCCAGAAATTGGTCGGCATCAGCCTTGAAGGCTCTGTTGGATAATGAAATTCGAGCCCATTGGCTCAAGAAAAAGATAGAGAGACGATATGTTAGAAATTAAAGACCTTCATGCCACAGTTGGTGGCAAGGAAATTCTTAAGGGCATCACCCTGACCATCAATGCCGGTGAAATCCACGCGGTAATGGGCCCCAATGGCGCCGGCAAAAGCACACTTTCCTATGTGTTGGCTGGCCGCGATGGATATGAAGTAACCAGCGGTACGGTCACCTATAAGGGCGAAGATCTGCTGGCGTTGTCACCAGATGAGCGCGCAACCAAGGGCATTTTCCTGGCTTTTCAGTATCCGGTCGAAATCCCGGGCGTGGCCTCTGCTACCTTTATGAAAACCGCTTACAACGCACAGCGTAAAGCCCGAGGCGAACAGGAAGTGGACGCCATGGAATTCCTGAAACTGATCCGGATCAAGACAAATGAACTCGGGATCAAGGACGATATGCTGAAGCGCGCCGTCAATGTCGGGTTCTCTGGCGGCGAAAAGAAACGCAATGAAGTGCTGCAGATGGCGTTGCTGGAACCTGATCTGATGCTGCTCGATGAAACGGATTCGGGCCTTGATATCGATGCGCTGAAAATCGCGGCTGACGGCGTCAATCGCCTCCGTAGTCCGGAACGTGCCGGTCTGATAATTACCCATTATCAGCGGCTTCTGGATTATATCGTTCCAGATTTTGTCCATGTTCTGGCGGACGGCCGTATTGTAAAATCCGGCGACAAGTCCCTGGCGCTGGAGCTGGAAGAAAAAGGCTACACTGAAATGAGTGCAGCCTAAAATTAAGTATGACGTGTAAGATATTGGTAAATTTGAGAAAATTATGGAAAAACTAACACCTCTTGCCCAAAACTATGTGGACCGGTTCACAACGGAACTGGCGCTTTTACCCGGGCATCAAAATCCGGCAACGGCACAGCTACGCACGGACGGGCTCAATGCCTTTGCCGACCTGGATTTTCCCAATCACCGGATTGAAGAATGGCGCTTCACAAATCTGAATGCATTGACCAAAGGGGTGGCAAACGACGCCGACGCCATAGACGGCACGGCTATTTCCGGTCCTGAATTCGAGACACCGTATGCCATGATTTTCGTCAACGGACGTTTTGATGCCGGCACCAGCCAAATCAGCGCCCTGCCCGCAGGTGTTCACCTGTCTTCATTGGCAGCGGAGCTGGACGCCGGAAATACAGACCTCATTTCAAATAAGGCGACAGAGCAATCCCTTGTTGCCCTTAATACTGCCTTTATGGAAGATGGATTTGTGTTGACTGTTGACGCTGGTGTCATCCTTGACCGTCCATTGCAGATCAAATTTCTCGCGACAGCGGCAACAGACCGCCCTGCCCGGCATATGCGCAATGTGGTTCGAATTGGAGCCGGCGCGCAGGTTACATTGCTGGAAGAACATATCAGTGAGGGAACCCTGAGCTATTTTGCCAATCCACAAACAAGTATTACGTTGGCTTCTGGATCGCAACTTCAACATTTCAAGTATCAGAACGAAAGCATTAACGCGTTTCATCTAGCGTTGACAGAATGTGAAGTCGCCGACGATGCGACATATGAGAATTTCAGCCTTTCCACCGGCGCCAAACTGTCCCGTAACGAATTGGCCACGACCATTGTCGGCTCTGGTGCGAAAAGCATTTTGAACGGTGCCTATCTCATGCGCGGCAAGCAACATTGTGATACGACCACACTGACCCGTCATACAGTTCCAAAGAATGATAGTGAACAAGTGTATAAGGGCGTTCTTGATGACGAGGCCCGCGGCATCTTTCAGGGGAAAATCCAGATTTCGAAGGATGCCCAGCAGGTTGGAGGTGATCAGCTCAGCAAAGCGTTGCTTTTGTCCGATCGGGCGACAGTTGCCTGTAAGCCGGAGTTGGAAATCTATGCCGATGACGTGAAATGCAGCCATGGGGCGACATCTGGAGAGTTGGACGAAGATGCCCTCTTCTATCTGCAGTCCCGGGGCATTGATGAAAAATCCGCGCGGAAAATACTAATTGATGCCTTTTTAGCTGATGTCATTGAGGAAATTTCCGACGATGCCGTTAAAACCTATTTTTCAGATATCGCCACTGAGTGGCTGGATCGGGTGTAAGGAGCTGTCATGAATGATATGACAACATTTGATATTGAAAAGATCCGCCGGGATTTTCCTATTTTTTCAACGGAAGTTCATGGCAAGCCACTGACCTATCTCGACAGCGGAGCGTCCGCGCAAAAACCGACTGTGGTACTGGACGCGGTGCAGAAAGCTTATGCAGAAACCTATGCCAATGTGCATCGGGGGGTGCATTTCTTGAGCCAATCTTCAACGGAGCTTTATGAAGCGTCCCGGGAAACCATTCGCGCCCATATTAATGCGGCGAGCCTGGATGAAGTGATCTTCACGAAAAACGCCACGGAATCCATTAATTTGGTCGCCGCGTCCTATGGCGGTGCTAATTTGCAGCCGGGGGATGAAATTATCCTCTCTTATCTTGAGCACCATTCCAACATCGTGCCCTGGCAGTTGATAGCCGAGAAAACAGGCGCGACGGTCCGGGCAGTTCCCATCGATGAGCATGGCGAGTTTATGCTCGACAGCTATCTGGAAATGCTGGGACCCAAAACAAAAATAGTTGCCGTTACCCATATCTCCAACGCCATTGGAACCATCACACCGGTTCGGCAAATCATTGATGCCGCTCATGATGCAGGCGCCGTGGTGCTGATTGACGGGTCACAGGCCGTGCCGCATTTAAAAGTGGATATGCAGGAAATTGGCGCAGATTTCTATGTATTCACCGGCCATAAAGTCTTCGGACCGACGGGCATTGGGGTTCTCTATGGGAAAGCAGAATTACTCGACAAAATGCCCCCCTATCAAGGCGGCGGCGATATGATCAATCGGGTAACCTTTGAAAAAACCACTTATGCCAAGGGCCACAGCAAGTTCGAAGCCGGAACCCCGCCGATTGTTCAGGCCATTGGTCTTGGCACCGCAATTGATTATTTGAACGGTATTGGCCTCGACAAGATTGGTGCCCACGAACAATCTCTACTGGCTTATGCCACGGAACAACTGAGCCAGATCAACAGCGTCAAGATCATTGGTCAGGCAAAGCACAAAGCGAGCATTATTTCCTTCACCATGGAAGGCGTTCATCCCCATGATATCGGAACGATTGTTGATCGCAGTGGTGTGGCCATCCGGGTTGGCCATCATTGCGCCCAGCCGTTGATGGACCATTTTGATGTGGCATCGACGGCGCGTGCGTCTTTCGCCCTCTATAACAACCGCGCAGATGTTGATGCCTTGATCGCGTCCATTCAAAGCGTCCAAGAAATATTCGGGTAAGGTAGATTTATGTTCGACGATTTGAGAGAATTATATCAAGAAGTGATACTCGATCACAGCAAGCATCCGCGGAACTTCCGCCGCCCGGAAGATGCCAATCATGAAGCCCATGGCTATAACCCGCTTTGTGGGGACACGGTCAATGTGTACTTGAAAATGGGCCATAACGGTTTGATTGAGGATGCCGCATTTGAAGGTAAAGGCTGCGCCATATCCCTTGCCTCCGCCTCCATGATGACTGAAATCATCAAGGGCAAAACCGAAGGCGAAGCCAAAACGATCTTTGATGGCTTTCAAAAACTGGTCAAAGGCGAAGATGATAACTTTGACGCTGGAGAAGATACAGAGCGCCTGATGGTGCTGGCGGGTGTGAAGGAATTCCCCATGCGAGTGAAATGCGCCACCCTTGCCTGGCACGCCATGACTTCTGCCATGGATGACAGTGAAGAGATTTCGACGGAATAGGATTTGTGATGACAGTTGTAGATAAAATAGAGCGGCCCAAGGCCACGGGACCTTATGTGGAAGGAACGTCGTCCAATCCACTGGAAGCGCCGGTCGTCGAAGCAATACGAGGTATTTTTGATCCGGAAATTCCGGTCAATATCTATGATTTAGGCCTTATTTACGTAATTGATATCGCAGATGACGGTGACGTCTTTGTGGGTATGACTTTAACGGCGCCTGGCTGCCCTGTCGCCGGCGAAATCCCCATTTGGGTGCGGGATGCTGTATTGCCGGTCATTGGCGTCAAAAACGTCTCCGTGGAGATCCTGTGGGACCCACCATGGACGCCAGATAACATGTCAGAAGCGGCAAAGCTTGATTTAGGGATGTTTTAAGACAATATTTGTATAATAGAGTTTGGGGTAACCCCGAGGTAAATGATGACTGATACACAGATTATGACAATGACAGAGCGGGCCATGGTACGGGTGCAAACTCTGCTTGGCCAGAATGACGGCGACACGCTGGGCCTGCGCATTGGGATTACCAATACGGGCTGTAACGGTCTGAGCTATACCATGGACTATGCCTCGGACCAGAAACCCGATGATGCCATTGTTAAAACCGATAGTGTCACGCTGTTGATTGACTATGACGCGGTTCAATATGTGGCGGGAACTGAAATGGACTGGCTCGAAGAAGGCCTGCAATCCAGATTCACTTTTGAAAATCCCAACGAAAAAGGCCGTTGTGGCTGTGGTTCCTCTTTTCACGTCTAGGGTTTAATCCAGATGTACGCTGTTCGACTTCTCTTGATTGGTTTGTTCCTGGTTGTCGGGCCTGTCACAGTCCTGCAAGCCGCCGAAATTGGCACCTTGGGTAAATATGGTATTCGTCATGTCACCGCGCCGCAGGCGGCGGAATTGATCGAGACACAAACCGACGTCATCATTCTTGATGTGAGAACACCCGAAGAGTTCAACAGCGGTCATGTTGAAGGGGCGATTAACATCGACTATCATGGCATCGAATTTGCCAAGCTGATCGGCGAACTTGACACAGATCAGCATTATCTCTTGTATTGCCGCTCCGGATTTAGAAGCGGCCGCACCCTGCCCCTGATGCTCCGCGCCGGCTTGACCAAAATCAGCCACCTCGACGGCGGTATGAATACCTGGAACGCCGCCGGGCTACCCGTCGTTACGCAGTAGATTTATTTTTTCGCTGCCCCAAAACTTCAATAACACCGGCGCCGACGATCAGACAGGTACCGGTGAATTCACGCAGGCCAAAGGGTTCCCCTGAAAAAAACGCAGCGGATCCAACACCAACGATTACCTCGCTCATGAGCAGAATACCGACGCGCGCAGGGCTGAGACGGGATGCCGGCCAGACTGTCAGGATCAACATCGGCAGCACATAAAGCGCGGCCAACAGCCCGGTCGGCAATGCCCCAATCATCTGAGCTGGCGAAGGCCTAGCCCCAAATACGTCGCCGCCCAGCAGCAGCGCAACGCCGGTCACAACCAGGGCACCGGCCACAAAGGACAGGCATTGGGCCAGAGTGGCGACAGTCCCCATGCGATAGAGGAACATGGTTCCTAAAGCCCAACACATGCCAGCGATGAGCGCCAGCCAATCGCCTAGATTGCGGGGCCAGGGGAACTCAACGCCCAGGCCAAAGACAACCAGCAATCCACCCAATCCGAAAACAAGCGCGACAGCACGGGTTACGGTAAATTTTTCTTTAAGGAACAATATCCCAAGAATGGTGCCCCAAACCGGCGTCAGATAAAACAGCAGGATCGTCCGGATGACTTCCGTAAACAGTAAGCTCGTGGCGTAACAGGCAAAGGCGGCGCCCGTAAACAATCCACTTAACGCCAACGGTTTCCAGACAGACCGGACAAGTTTCCAGTTGATAAATAAAACGGGGAGAAGAAACAGGACGGCTCCGGCATAAATCACAACTCCTGGCCATGCTCCTTGGAGTCCCAACTCGCCGAGAGCCCGCACGGGCAGCCAGAATAATCCCCAAAGAACGCCCGCGCCGACAATCCCGAGGCTGGGCAATAAGTCTGAAGAGGCCCCTGACGATTTCATTGAGTTACGGGTTAGATGGTCGCGACATTGATCCAGTTGTCATGGAGGTTGCACAACGAGACGACATAGAATTGCCCCGAATAACCGCTCACCTCGAACCGGGAGCGTGGCATATCAAAATTCACATCAAAAACCTGTTCGGCCATGAAATCAAAATTCTGATCCATGAGAATATGCTTGATGATAAAATGATCATGATCCATGGGGTGGCGGACCGCGGCGCGGATCAACGCATTGCTGCCGTCTTTTTCGACTTTAATTAACGGCGAATGTCCTTTTTCCTTGCCTTTCCAGCGACCCGGATTCTCACTTGAGAAAAAGAACTTTCCCGCCAAGGTTCGAAGAGCACCCTTTAATTCAACATCTGGTGTATTTGCAAAAACCGGCCCTGCGAATGCCGCAGACGCCAGTCCGCTTCCCGCCAATGTCAACGCCTGGCGGCGGCTGAATTGTGTGTTTCGTTTAAGCATTTTTGCATTCTCCGAATAATATCGAGAACCAATGTGTCCGATAACGCCCTCGCCCGCAAGGTTATACCATCAAATCGCCACAATTTCTAGGTCCTTTCACTCGCGCAGCGCCGGCAATCCAACACCAGTTGCCTGAAAACCGCCATCGGCGGAGAGTAACTGTCCCGTTATATAACTGGCCTCGTCCGAGCAGAGGAAACATATGGCATTGGCGATTTCCTGCTCTACCCCATAGCGATTGAGCGGGATGGCCTCATGATAGGCTTTGCGGATTTGCGGCGTGTGCACGGCAAGCGCCAGCTTGGTATCGACCGGGCCCGGCGCCACCGTGTTGACGCGTATACCAAGCCCACCATACTCAACGGCCTGCTGTTTTGATAAATGGATCACCGCTGCTTTCGAGGTGCCATAGGCGACGCGCATGGTGCTCGCCCGAACCCCGGAAATCGACGCGATATTGACAATCGCCCCGCCCGGTTGCGCCATAAACGGCAGGCAGGCCTGCGCCATCAGGAACGGCCCATCCAGGTTGGTCCGCATCACCCTTCGCCAACGCTCAAACGTGGTTTCCGCGATGGGTCCAAAATCTGCGACACCGGCATTATTGACAAGCGCATCCAGCGTGCCAAAGGCCGCCGTCACCTCACCGGCCATCCGCGCGACCTGCGTCGGATCGGACACATCGGCCTCAATCACCAATACATTCTCAAGATCACTGGCGGCATGGCGCAACTCGTCGCCATCAATATCGATCATGGCAACGTGCCAGCCGCGACCCAGAAAGGTCCGAGTGGTGGCCAGGCCAATACCTCGGGCGGCACCGGTAACTAAGGCTGTTTTGGTCATGGATCCTCGATCAAATTGACAGATACTGATATAGCTACAGACTATAAAGAATCCATGAGACAATCACCACAAACATTCAATTTCCACGCAAATTGTCAAAAAGAATAATGACAGCAAGATTTATTTCCGCTTGTTCGCCGAACATTACTAGGCGTAGACTGACCTATCCACACAATATTGCGACAGCGGGAATGATTATAACAAAAGACAACAGCAACCAGTTCTCACGAAGAGATTTATTGAAAACAACGGGACTTGTTGCGTTAACTGCAGGTGTTAGCTCAACCATGACCGGCACCTCTTCGGCCCAGGCCGCATCTCAGGTTGCGTCAGGCGCGAAGCATGAGGGGCCATACAATATTCTCCTGATAGTGACGGATCAGGAACGTCATATGTCCGCAGATGAATTACCCATTGGCTACCGCCTACCGGGCCATGAACGTATGGCCAAGAATGGGGTGGTTTTTGAAAATCACCAAGTTGCATCTTGCGTCTGCACGCCCTCGCGCGCGGTCATGTATACCGGCCAGCATATCCAGAATAACGGCATGTTCGATAACACCAATTTCCCATGGTCCGGCAGCATGTCGACAGATATCGATACGGTTGGAGATTTGCTACGAAAAGAAGGCTATTACACGGCCTACAAAGGCAAATGGCACCTGACCGAGGAATTTGAGACGGCCAATAATCTGAACGCCCCGACAAGAATACTCTCTGCGGAAATGGAGGAATACGGATTTTCTGACTATTTCGGCATCGGCGACATCATCGCCCATACTGAAGGGGGCTATCTTCATGATGACGTTATTTCGGCCATGAGCCGCAGTTGGCTCAGAGGGACGGGTGAGAAACTTCGCGAAGAAAAGAAACCTTGGTTTATGGCCGTCAATATGGTCAATCCGCATGACGTCATGTATTACAATACAGATAAGCCTGATCAAAGTGACCAATCCAAACAAGCCCTGTTACAGATCAACCGAGAGCCGCAAAATGCCGGTTTTCAAACGAATTGGAATCCAGCGATCCCGGCCTCCCACAGCCAGGCAGTTGACGGAACAGGGCGACCCAAAGCCCATTTAGATTACAGAAATTCCCGCGGCGTAATGGTTGGGGTTGTTCCAAACGAAGAGGAAAGATGGCGACGACTAAATAACTACTATTTCAACTGCATTCAGGATGTAGACAAAAACATCGTTGAAATTCTGGATGAAATGGACGACTTGGGAATTACCGACAACACCATTATTATCTTTACCGCGGATCATGGCGAGTTGGGAGGCGCTCATGGGCTGAATGGCAAAGGCGCGACAGCTTACCGCGAACAGAATAATGTCCCCTTCACCATTGTACATCCTGCCTATAAAGGGGGGAAACGCTGCCGGGCGGTGACGTCGCATGTGGATCTTGCCACCACGTTGATCAGCATGGCGGGCGGCGATCCGTCAACAGCCAAAGATTTGCCGGGCAAGGACATAACGACGTTGTTGGAAAACCCAGAGGCGGCAAAGGTCGATAGTCTACGTGCGGGCGCGCTCTACAACTACAATATGTTTGCGTATGTAGATCAGGATTTTTTTGGTAAAATCGGCAAGTATTTTGCCGATGGTGGCAAAGCCGAAGATATTGCAAATCAAGGATTTAGGCCAAATTTGAAAAAGCGCGGTGCTATTCGCACAATCCATGACGGAAATTACAAATTCAGCCGTTATTACTCACCGCTGGAACACCATACGCCAAAAACAATGGAACAGTTATTCGCCCAAAATGATGTGGAGTTGTTTGACCTAAAAAACGATCCGCTTGAGATCAACAATCTGGCAATAGATCCAAAAAAGAATGCAGACCTTATCATGCTGATGAACGACAAGCTCAACCTTCTGATTGAAATAGAAGTGGGTGAGGATACAGGGACAATGCTGCCAAAAATAGACGGAATCGATTGGCAACTGCCGGCTTCAATCAAACAGCTCCGAATGTAGGAGAATATGTTACGCGCCGGTAAAAATAGGATCGCCAGTCTATAAATGCCCCGTTCATTTTCCGCTACAGGTAAATCAATCCTGTCAAAAACAGATAACGGTGCTTGGCCCTCTTATGTTTACAACGGGCGCGCCATGAGCATACCATGATGATCATCATCAGGAGATAGTCATGACAGTGTCCCATCCACATTCCTCAGCCCGGTTCTTGCCGAAATACGGACTATTGCTCATTGTGATGATGTGCGCACCGATCGTCCCCGCACAGTCTGCCGAGCTCATCATAAATGATTACACGGATGTGGAAGCCTATTTTGAGCGGGAAGGCTTTACGCAGGAAAGCTGGAAAGCCGGCGGGCGCGAGGTGCCGAATTTCAGCTTCAAGGCAGTTGGCGAAACCTGGCGCAGTGAAACCGTCCCAAAAATAGATGTACCGACCAAGAAACGCCTGTTTTTCCGCGCCCTCGCGCCGTTTGGTCTGAAAGCCAACAACGCCGTGATGGTTGATCGAACACGGCTGCTAAACTTATCGAAAGCCAGCGACTTGTCAGCAGTGGACCAAAGCTGGCTTGTTGATCTGGCTTTGCGCTACCGAGTGATGAAAGAACCAGTCCCGTCCCTCTCCTCCGATCAGCTGACCGAACTCACTCGCCGCGTCGATATCGTGCCGCTGTCGTTGATCCTCGCGCAGTCGGCTGAGGAAAGCGGCTGGGGCACTTCCCGGTTCACGGCAGAAGGCAACTCGCTGTTTGGCCAATGGAGTTGGGGGAAAGACGCCATGATCCCCAAGCAGCAGCGCAAAGAGCTGGGTAATTATGGGCTGGCGTCCTTTGATACCGTGTTGGAGGCGGTCAAATCCTACGTCCATAACCTCAATAGCGGCACCGCCTACAAACAACTCCGTCAGATCCGCTACGATCTGCGCAAAAAAGGCGAAGACGTGCGCGGCAAGGCATTGTCAGAAGGCCTCAGCAAATATTCCGAACGCGGTGCCGATTACGTCAAGGGTATCCAAGCCATCATGCGCATCAACAAACTCGCCGATGCCGACTACGCTTATCTCGCCGATGAAGAAGAGACCGTCTTTATTCCAGCGAAACAGTAGCCGGGGTCAGAATACCTCCTGCTTGGAGGCGACAGGTGCCGTTTTCGTCTTTAAATAGGCCTTGGACAGGATCCAGGCGGTCATGACGAGGGCGATGTAAGATGCAATATATTGCACACCGTAGAAAAAAAACGACAACACAACCATCGTCGTGTCGCTCACTTTTATAACGTCGATTGTTTTCGAGTAAATGAACGGGATCATTGCACCTAGTGCAGCAACTAGTGCAAAGGACATTAGGATGACGGCCGGGCCAATAAGTAACCGACCAAAAACAAAAGTGAAAGTCTTTTTCCCCCGCACCAAGATACCACTAAGTCCGCTGCGTTGACGGCTGACAATCGCCGGAAGCAACGTGCCAAAGAAGCTATAGCAAAAAAGGAATATCAGCGTCACTAAAATCCGGATCGACCAGAATATATTGGATTTTGTACCCTGATTATCATGCTCAGAGACAATCTCATTGATCATGGCGGCAAGTGGCGACGGGAGTAGTTGCAACAAAAGTGGCACGTGTAGAAGGAACAAAATAAAAGCAAAAAACACAAGTTGTCCTGTCCAGCGGATATCGATTTTATTTTTCACGCCGAGAACCTGTTCACAGGCCTTGAACATCAGCAAGGCCTCCGCCAGCTGCTTAACAAAATACACCGCGTTGTATTTAAAAACTCGGCTTTCGATCAAAATACTGTAAAGCGTCTCACCGCCGATAGTTAGGATAAGACCTTTGAGCGGGCCAAAAACCAGCTCACAAGCAATGACCAGTAATACATAGGGATACAGCCGAACGAATAGTTTGAAAGACTGTGGATACATCAGGCCCCAGTCTCCGCCGGACGATCTTCAGTCTCTAAAAACGCATGAGAGAAAATCCAGGCGGTCATGACGATGGCCCAGGCCTGGACGACATAGACAAGGGCTGAAACAACAAACATAGAAATATTTGGCTGCCAGCCGGTCTGGAACCAGGTTTCCGGAAGGTCCGCTAATAAGGGAAGAAAGCCGAAAGCCAGCAACGACAGGACGAATATCAGGCCGGGCCCGTAAATCAGGCGGATCACCATATACCAGAAAGTTGATTTACCGCGGGCGAACGCTTTGCCGACCCCGCGCTCCCGATTGACCACATAAGCCGGCATCCAGGTTCCCATTAATCCAAAAATGAGAAGGCTGAAAACACCTGCCAGAGGCAACATTATAAGGGCAATTTCACCAATTCTCTCATCCCGATCACCGCCGGTCCCCATATCCAGTCCGTAATACAGAAAAAAGGTTAATCCCCCTGCTGTCAGAACTATCAAAAAAATAAGTCCCAAATTCCGGCCCATAAATCCAACGAACCGTGTACTTGCCGCCTTTCTGTTCTTTGAGCCGGGTAAAAGAATGTCCACATGGGCGTAAAATGCCAGAACACAATAGAGAACAGATATCCCAATTCCCTTGCTACTATTGCCGACGATTTCCTTTTCGGCCAGGACTCGGATGACGATCTCGCCGATTACTGCCAGCAACACATAAGGATACAGCCGGAAAGTCAGGGCCAGCGATTGACGATACATGACAGGATACTCCACCAAGTTGTACTCAAGACCCCTATCCCTAGCAAGAGCTGGCGGATTATTCCACTTTTTTATGCGTATTCAGCCGCCTCGGGTTCGGCTTCTGACAGGAGAAACGTGGTGGAGAAAATCCAGGCGGTCATAACGATGGCCCCGCATTGAACGGTGTTGACAATTATTGCGTAGCCAAATTTTGACAGATTGGGTTGCCAGCCGTTCTGGAAATATGTGCCCGGAAGATCCGTCACAACCGGAATATAGGCAAAGGCGAACAGGGATACAAAAAACAAAAACCCGGGCCCGATGATCAACCGGCCGGTCACATACCAGAATGTCGCTCTCCCCCGGTCTATAGCCGCGCCAACCCCGCGTCCGCGGTCCACCACAAAAGCCGGCAGTAACGTGCCCAGCAACCCATAGACTAGCAAACTGAACAAAGCGACGACGGGCAGCATGATGAGGGCAACGGTTTCTGACGTCGGCTGGTCACTTTGGCGATCCGCAAGGCCCGAACCATGGTACAGGGCGATTGTCACGATAATGGCCGGTAGAGTAATCAGGAAAATAAGTCCGATGGTGCGAAAAATGAACCCAAGCCAACGTTTTACCATTGTCTCCCGGTTCAGTGGGCCGAGGCTCAGGATGTCCACATGGGCGTAAAAGGCCAAAATGCTGTAGAGGATGGAAATCGATAATCCGCCGCTGCTATTACCCCACAGCCCCTTCTCCATCAGCACCCGTAAGATCAGCTCACCAAGGATCGCCAGAAGCACAAACGGATACAAGCGACAGGTGATATCAAGGGTTTGACGATACATAGCGGGGAGCCTTTTATTGGATAAACAACAACACCCCATTATCTAGCAAAAAATATACACCAATTCTACTCAATTATGGCAATTTCGAGGCATTTTCTTTTTCTCGTTGTCCGCCACTGGAAACCGGTTATGGGTCTTCCTATGTATGGTGCAAGACGCAAATCAGCTCTGGATAATTTGGATAAATATTACAATTTATCTATTTGAAATCAACAAGTTGATGTTTGCGCCGACCACGGCCCAAGACTAAAATCCAGGCGGCGTTTAGAAACGAAACACAACAGGCCTATGCAGGCTGTTGTATGAGGCAGAGCCTTTGCCGCCGAAATGGCAAAAGCATGTGAAACGATAGAGTAAAGGACAGAGAAAATGAATATTCTAATGGTATTGACCTCCCACGATACGCTGGGTGACACAGGTGAAAAAACCGGTTTCTGGCTCGAAGAATTTGCTGCCCCCTATTATGTGATGAAAGACGCCGGTGTGTCGGTGACGTTAGCCTCCCCCAACGGCGGACAGCCACCGCTGGATCCAAAAAGTGACGCAGAGGATTTCCAGACCGCCGCCACGCGACGTTTTTACGATGATCCGGAAGCCCAGAAAGATCTGGCGCAAACCAAAAAACTGCATTTTGTTGAATTCCAGAAATATGACGCCGTCTTCTACCCCGGCGGGCATGGTCCCCTTTGGGATCTGGCAGAAGATGACTTCAATAATAAATTGATCGAGTTTTTCGATGCCAACAACCGGCCCATTGCCGCTGTCTGTCATGCACCGGGTATATTCCGCCATACATTGGGCAAAGATGGCAAACCCTTCGTTAATGGTCGCCGGGTAACCGGTTTTACCAACAGCGAAGAAGAAGCTGTGGGCCTGACCGACGTGGTGCCTTTCCTGGTCGAGGATATCCTGATCAAAAATGGCGGCATTTATTCAAAGTCCGATGATTGGGCTCCCTACACCGTGGTTGATGGCAACCTGATTACGGGCCAAAATCCTGCCTCCTCCGAACGGACAGCTAGTGCCCTGATGGCTCAGCTTAGTGCCAGAAAAGCAGCCTAGCGCAACTGTCCCCCTCCGTCTGCCAGCCCCCCCCCCAAACGCCGTCTGGCAGGCGGATTTTTTATCTTTTTCTGTTGAATTTATCTAACCTATGGCTTGGTAAAAGCGCGGCGGACATGTTATTGTCCGACCGAAATAGGAAAGAGTATTCACCTGACACATTCTGGTACGACCCCGCGCAATCCTCCCAAATCCCGGGAGTTTGACGATCTGTATTTTTCTGCCGATGATGGATTGGCGGAAAGCGAGTTCGTGTTTCTGCAGGGTAATAATTTACCGCAAAACTGGCAGGACACAGACCGCTTCGTCATTGGTGAGCTCGGCTTTGGAACCGGCTTGAATTTCCTGGCGGCCTGGAAAGTGTTCGAGGAGACGACGACGCCCTCGCAGACTCTCGATTTTGTCTCATTTGAAAAATTCCCGCTTACGCCAGGAAAAATTGCGGATTACCTGCAGCCATGGCAGGAGATCCTGGGCGGACGCTTACAAAAATTATTGGCGCAATATCCGCCGAGTATTCCTGGATTTCACCGACTTCTCCTCACCGATCGAGTAACATTAACTCTGATTTTCGATGACGTGAAGATGGCCATCCCGAAACTGCAGGCAGACGTTGATGCTTGGTTTCTGGACGGGTTCAAGCCGGCGACAAACCCTGATATGTGGAGCCCGAATGTTTTCGAACACATGGCGCGATTAAGCCGCGACGGCACACGTCTTGCCACCTATACCGCGGCCGGACAGGTGCGCCGCGACCTCACTGCCGCTGGGTTTAACTTAGAAAAAGTCACCGGATTTGGCCATAAACGCCATATGACCATCGGCCAATATTCGGAAGATAATCTGGGAGATAACCGGTGAAAGTCGCGATCGTTGGTGGTGGCATGGCGGGTTGCGCCCTCGCCTATATACTCCGTCAATCAGGGGCCGAGCCTGTCGTCTATGAAGCCGGCCCGACGTTGGCGAGCGGTGCGTCGGGCAATTCATCGGGACTGTATAATCCCCGGTTTTCTGCCCTGCGCGGATCGGAAAGCGATTTCTATGCCGCCGCTTATTCCCAAGCCCTTCGTTGCTTTCAAACACTCGAGGATATCGACTGGAACCCGTGCGGGTCGCTGCATCTCATGTATAGCGATAAAATCGCTGAGCGGCTGCGCCGAACCGCGGAGAACTGGCATTGGGATCCGGCTCATATGCGCCTTGTCAGCACCGACGAAGCCTCCGAAATTGCCGGGATAACACTGTGCCATGAGGCCCTGTATCTGCCGGACGGCGGCAGTGTGTCCCCGGAAAAGCTCTGTGCGGCTTATATGCGCGATGTCGAGCACCATCTCAACGCCCCCGTGGAAAATCTGGACTGTATCGACGCCGATATTAAAGTTCTGGCCTGCGGTCCGGCAGTGGCACAGTTCGCCCCGACCCTGCCGCTTATCCCCGTGCGCGGCCAGATCACCCAGGTAACAGCGACGGAATTATCCGCAGGTCTCAAATGCAATCTCTGTCACAGCGGATATATGGTCCCGGCCCGTGACGGCGTGCATACACTGGGCGCGACCTTTCAACCCGATGACGATGACGCCGAGATACGTCCGCAGGATGATCAGGAGAATATTCAAAAACTGGCGGAAATAATGCCGGGGCTGGACACAGGGCTGCAAGTTATCGGGCAGCGCGCTTCGGTCCGTGCCACCTCGCGCAATCGCTTCCCGATTATCGGGTTATTGCCCGGACAGGACGATGTCTATATATCCGCTGCCCACGGCTCCTACGGTATTCTCAGCAGCCTGATGGGCGCCCATCTGCTGGCCGATATGATCCTGGGTCGCCCGCGCTGCCTGCCCGCCGATGTCATCAGGGCCTTGTCACCAACACGGTTCAAAAAGCGCGGCTAAAGCGCAGAAATATATTTGCTTTTTTTTCTGGGCAAAATGCCGCAACTACCTTGTAATAGCATGATAATTTTTAGCACATTTTTTACGATAGTACCGGCAAGATATTTCTTATGATCGATAACTTAAATTTGTCACTTATTCTTACAGTGGCACTGCTAACGTTTATAAGTCCCGGCCCCGCGACGTTGTCGATTGCGGGAACCTCAATGGCGTTGGGACGAAAACACGGTCTCACCCTTGCGGCAGGAGTAATAACCGGTTCCTTATTCTGGTCGATATCTGCTGCGCTTGGACTAGGCGCCGTATTACAAGCCAATGAATGGGTATTCCACGTTATCCGGTATGGAGGTGCCGCCTATCTATTATATCTCGCCTACAAATCCGCAAGATCAGCCTTGTTACCCGGTGATATCAAGACCAGGGTTGTGTCGGCGACAACGCCATTACGGGCCTACACAAAAGGATTGATCGTTAATGTAACCAATCCGGAATCCGTTCTGTTCTACGGTTCCCTGTACGCGATCGGAATGCCAAAAAATCCGTCGGACCCTCAAATTGCCATCGCAATCGGGGCTCTGGGAATTCTGGTTATTTTCCTGTATGTCGGATTTGCGTTGATCTTCTCCAATAGCTTCATCACCCGCGGCTATTTGAAGCTGTATCGTTGGCTCGAGGGATTTTTCGCCTTGGCTTTTACCGCCGCCAGTATCGAGGTATTACTTGCCAAGATTCAATAATCTGAACAAGCAGCATTTAGACATCTATTCCCCAGCACGCGCTTTTATTTCAGGCAATTTCCGTATAGACTTTGCCTAGAATAAACTATTCGCGATCCCTCTTGTGGAGCTTAGCCATGCCGACATTACCAGAGCTTTCCACCCGGCATATAGATCCGGCGGCCATGCCACCGGGTGTCGCCTTTATGGACGGTCAATATCTGCCGATCAGCAAAGCGAAAATTTCTGTTCTGGATAATGGCTTCCTGCATTCCGATGCGACCTATGATGTGGTGCATGTCTGGAAAGGCGCGTTTTTCAGGTTGGAAGATCACCTTGAGCGGTTTTTCCGGGGTATGGAAAAGCTGCAGATGACAATCCCGTATGATCGTCCGCAGATCATTGAGATCCTGAAAAATTGCGTCGCGCTGTCCGGGCTGCAGAACGCCTATGTCGAGTTTATCTGCACCCGCGGCACCTCGCCAACCTTCAGCCGTGATCCGCGCGAGGCGGTTAATCGGTTCATCGCCTTCGCCATCCCGTTCGGCTCGGTCGCCAATCCCGAGCAGATGGACCGCGGATTACATGCGGCGATTACCGATCTTGTGCGCATTTCACCGCAATCCGTCGATCCAACGGTGAAGAATTATCATTGGCTCGATCTGGTCAAGGGGCTCTACGCCGCCTATGACCGCGGCGCCGAAACGGCCCTTCTCTTGGATACCAACGGCAATATTGCCGAGGGGCCCGGATTTAATATCTTCGCCGTCAAGGACGGGGCAATTGCGACGCCGGACTACGGCGTCCTGATGGGTATAACGCGTCAGACGGTTTTTGACTTATGCAGTGCCTTGGGTGTCCGTTGTGAAAAGCGCGATATATCGCCGGACGCCTTAAAATCGGCGGACGAGGTTTTTATCACCTCAACCGCCGGCGGCCTGATGCCAGTCACCCGGATTGATGACACCGCCATTGGCGCCGGATCCGTTGGACCCCTCACCCGGCAGCTGACCGATCAATATTGGAAACTGCATGAAGAAGACCAACACCGAATAACTGTCCCGTATCCCGCTTAACGAATCCAGCAACGCCTGCGCTGTCTGTCCGCATGCTCTGCCGCCACGAAAGTTCTAGAACAGCGATTGTCTCACCATCACAACGGCCTCCGCAGCGGCTTGCCCTGAGGCGGCGTCTCAACGACAATCCCGCGCTAGAAAGAAACTGATGGTATGATTGTTATTCGCCGTTTTGTATGTTAAGTTTTTCTAAAGTACGAAGTATGAGTGGAAATTCTGGAAACCGGCGAGGACGACGGATCGTTGATGAATATTACACAAATATTAAGTCCCTCATTGACCCTCCACTGACGCCTGCCCAGTTCACAGCTTTACCCGCAATCGCAATATTGCTGGATTTGACAATGACGTGGAGGACATAATGGATATCGTTCCAACAACCGTTGCAATTACAGATCGACCCAAAAAAGGCAAAAAAGTTTCCGCCAACGAATTTTTTCTTGAATTTGATGTGACAGTCGACAAAGACGGGTGCTTTGCCATCAAAATAGAATTGGTGGAAGATGATCCGGCGTATGACGATATCATCCTGGATAATACTGACGCGTTTATCGCCACAAACTGTTTCACTGCCGGAACGAAAAAAACCTTTCGCATTACCGCTCGGGATCCTGCACCGGCGGGCAGTACGGCACCGACAGCGCCGGCGACAGGAACCACTACGCTGCCGCCCCTTGACGGCAAATGGCCGTTAAGTGACGGCCTGTTCGATACGGATATCGAGCTTTCGTTCGACATCAAGGTTTATTATATAGGGCCGTGTAGTGCCACGAATACCTGTGAACCGACGGCGGTCGGCGCGCTGGACAATCCCTACATGCATCACCACAGCACACCGGTGGATCGCACCTTGACCGGAACAATCCGGACGGTCCAGACGGCGTCTCTTGAACTACCCCAGGACGAATTCGCGGCGATGGCTTCCCTGCCTGCAAACTTTACCGGCTCGTCTTACGGGAATTTCCGTTCAGGTTCTCCAACGCTATCCGCCTTGTCGGTGCCAGTATCCATCGGGGCCCCGTCGATGGCCGTCGTTTCCAATAAATATGTCGAATACCAGATGGCAACCACATTGGACCAGGACAGCTTCGATGAGCCCGCCGTTTTCGTTCGTCGGTATGCGCTTAAAGGGGACGACAAGCATCTAGTAGCGGAATTCTTTGTTAAAAATTTCTTCACGGACCTCGCGGATCTTGGTCAGACACTGTTAGCAATTGAGGACGCCGTGGCCCAGGGCGACCCCAAAAAAGCCGCCGGACCGTCAACCGCTATTGTCCGCCATGGCCGGATGACTGTCTTCGGTGAAATGGGCCCCCGCAGCGGCTATTTCGTCCATGACCGGTTTAATGGGCTGTGGTTTGACGGCATACCAGGAACCCTGCCGCTGACCAGCATCCTGTTCGCCACCGGTGGTCCCAGTGCAAGCGCCGCCAGCGTCCAGAAAAGCATTCGCGAAACCGTGTGGATGACAGATGAATGGTGGGTTTATCCCCTTGCCTGGATCCTGGCCGGACCGGATTACATGGATGACATGAAGGAACTTTGCACGGATATCCTTGATCCAATTATCGCCCGCAATGACTGTCTGGAATATCTGCAGATTTTCAGCCATGGCGGCGCCCTGGTTTCCAGCAGCGGCAGTGGGACAGTTGTTGGCAGTAGAATCAAAATGGGAAGCGACTATCTCAGTACTGACGATTTTGATGCCAATGGCAAGGTCACGGCAGGCTCGAAAACCGAGGCATTGCTCGACAAGCTTAAAACAGCCCTGTGCCCCGGTGCAAAAGTGGTCTTTTCCGCCTGTGGCCAAGGCGTCGGTGATCTCTTACGAAATATATCCAAGCATATCGGCAACAATGTCATCATTAACGGTAATTCCGACCTCGGGATACCCGAGATAGAAGGGGATATGAGTTTTAAAAACGGGCAAAAGGTATAACAACAAAGAAGCTTTTCGGGTCCTTTATATATCCACGATATGTGTCGCTGTGATTGCTTTGCCTTGAGCCGCCGCATCGCCAACGCCGACGGTGTTGCTGTTGAATATCAAAGATCTTTTCGTTCCTACAAATCCTTTTTTATATAACCATCGCTAAATACAACAAACAAAGTGAAGCCGGTGTACTGAGCAGGACACCCGCCCCGATCTTGACTTGCCGCGACTCTTTCGATTTGAGCAGATACACCAGTGCCCCGGCCCAGGTTCCCAACAACACGACGCCAAAGATTAAGGGCGCCGCGCGCCCGTCGAACTCGGCGCCCGTAAAGCCATCCAGAAATCCCACAAGGCTTACCACCTGCGCAATTATGTAGAGGACTAGAAGTGACGGCATCCAGCCTTTGAGGGGCTTGATCCGATATTGCCGGGAAAAAATCATAAGGCCTCCTTTAGTTTGAAAATCAATTAAGCGCAATCACCACGATGCCGGCGACGATGATCGCCGCCGCCGCAAAGCGTCTTAAGATGGCGCCTTCGCGCAGGAACATGCCGCCAAGAGCCACGGAAATAAGGATCGACGCCTGACGTAGTGCGGTGACCGCCGCCACGTCACCGCCCAGCTGATAAGCCAGCAATATCAGGAAATACGAGGCATAGCAGATACCCCCCGGCACCAACAGCCAGAGGGTGTTTACCGACCACAGCGTAGAGACCGATAGCCGCTCCCGCGGGGCCGCGCTGCCGGCCTGCCGGCTTCGATACCATTGCAGGGCATATATGGGGGCGATCACCCCATCGATCACGAAGATCAGGGCCTGCGGCGAAATGCTTTTCATCATCTCGGCATCGGACAGCGAGTATAATCCGGTACCCATCAAGGCGAGCAAAGCAAAACCAAGGGCGGATGGGTTGTCCAGAAAATTCGATCCCCGTCGATAGAGAATCAGGAAAACACCGCATACAACGAGTAGAATTCCCAGCAGAATGACGAGCGGATAGGATTTACCCAGGAACACAACGCTGATGGCCACGACAACGACCGGGGAGGCCCGAATGATCGGGTAATACATCGACAAATCCCCGCGCTTCAAGGTCGCGGTCAGGCCGTTGCCATATAAAAGCTGCCCAAATACCGAGATCGCAATGAGCGGGAGAACATCTAGCACCGCAAAAAAATCCACGCCAACAATAAGACCATGGATCAACCCGCAGGCAGAAATGGTAAAGGTCAGAAACATAAAGGCAAATTGCGGATCGGAACTTTTCTTGATCAAAAGGTTCCACAGCGGGTGCAAAAAGGCCGACACCAAAACCAGCAAGACGATATTTGGCTCCATCAGCACGCACCGCACTTTCTATTTTTTTCACGCGGAAAAGATTTACAGATAGCTTATCCGTTATTGGCAATCCAGTCGCAAAGATTATCGCGACACGCGGCCTGAAAGGGAGTGGATACCCTAAGCGACGAAAATCAAACACGTACGCGTCCGATTTCACCCTGCACAATGATCTCAGTTTTATTTCGTCAGGCAGTCAGTAGATAAAACAAGCAGAGTGCGACGGGTGTGCTGAGATAGACAGCCGCCCAACCTCTTCTGTTCCGCGTCTCGCCCGATCGCCACAGAAACAGCATGGTCGCGGCCCAGCTCCCCCACAGCACAGCACCATAGATTAACGGAGCCGGTTGCCAGTCGAACAGGGCTAGATCCAGTTTTCCGTCTGCGTCCGTGAAGCCCGTCAGAAACCCCACAAGGCCAACGACTTGCGCAGCGGCCGAGAGGATAAATACCGACCACAACCAACCTTTGACGGGTTTGATGCCTTTAAAATCGGAGAAAATCATAAGGGAGATCCTTTAGGTTAGAAAGTCACGGGCAGCGCACTCTTCTCGCCTTAAGGGCCTTAAAGAGCTTTTAATAATAGTGCCCTCCCTCTCAACAACAGTCTGTGTGTAAAAAAAATATCCATTCCGACCCATATCCAAATACAATGGATTTCGGCATATTGTATGGATCTCCCGCCAATAATTGCTATCCGAATTACCGAAAAGTACAAAACTATATCCAAAAGAGCGATATTTGAAAACGGTGATAAGATCGCGGTTTATAAAGGCGACTTTCTCAACAGTAACATGGGGATATTTTTTCGGCAGATCGCGGTTTGCCGCTGCCAGATATTGGCCGACCAGCGGTGTATAAAACGGGTTCTGAGTGGCGGCAAGGACAGCTTCCTGCGCCGCCGTAACAGTGGGAGTCGCAGCGGCAGTCTCGGGAACAGGCGCCTCCGCGATCGTTGATGCCGCGCAGCCACTAATCAACAGGATGAGAACGAGAGAAAACAAGGTCCGCAACACACACTCCATTATCGTAATTTGTAGCAAGTTAGCACTACTTTAACTTGCGACAAAACGGAAAATAAAGCCTCCTGAAAAACACCACATACCCTGTTGTCGCGTTTGTAATTTCAAAAAAAGCTTGCATTTGGTGTGTTAGTCGGCTATGATTACGCCCTCACGTTGAGACAGGAAGATTTTTTTAACACGGGCCATCTGGACCCGAGCGCCCTGCCCTCAATGATCGAGTGATCCCTTGTGGTACCCGAAGACAGCTTCGCGATACGGCAAGCATATCAGAGTCCTCCAACGCGTAATCTATTATGATGTAAGGGGTGGTTTTCCGGGTAGCGGCTTTCTAGAGGCCTTAATCCAGATGACGTGTTTCTCTACTGAATTCAGTTGATGTGTATACTCCTGAAACCCGGGTTTCTAAATACAGCGATTAAGGACATTGTCCTTGGTCTCGGCGGTGAAATCACCGTCTTGCGACAAACTACCCAAAGGCTTGATCTGGTCAAAAGACACCAAATCGAGGATGTAAACTGAACCATCTTCCAGATGGATCCCATAACGCTGTCCGGATTGCCAGACGGTGCTAAAGGCCGTTGTATCTTGCACACTGGTTTTAACCGGCGACTGATCCAGTTTATGTTCGCGGATCACCAGCATTTCCGGATGTTTCCAGCATTCGATACTCCACGGACCCCGCAAACGAATGGGCGCCGCCTTAAAATCCTTCACCCTGCCATAAGGGACATTGGCGATTTCAAGAAATTTGGCTTGTAAATCAACGGGTTTTGGCGGGGGCGCGATCGCCGCAACAACCGGGGCTGCCGGTTTTTTCGGGGTCGCGATTGATTTTTCTTCGGGGTCAGAAACCGCCGGTGTTGACACCGTTTTCTGGCCGTCATCGGCGAGTGATGTAAAGGGTGGCAGGGCCGCGAACAGGATCAAGCTGCCAACAAGCAGCGCCCCGCTGACAGCGGAACCGCCGATAAATTTTTTGGAGGAAGACATTTTTGCCAAGGCGAATTTATGGAACAGCCCGGTTTGCGGGGCGTCCGTAATCTCAACCCGGTGATAGACATTGCGGTTCTTTTCATCGCAGAAATATCCGCCCAGAATGCGAACCCGGGCACCGCCCCAGTCCTCAACCAATTGGCGGGCGATATCTTGTGCGCTGTCTTCCGTCTCATACCGATCGAAGCTGCGCCAGCTCTCTGACACCAGAGTCTGGATGACATATTCTGCAAAAGGAGTGGCAATTTCAGCCATATTTTCGCCTGTTACCTTTGAATAGAATTCGGGTTATGCTGGCGAATATAGAGAAACAGGATAAACAAATTGTTAATTTTGGGCGGATTTAGGGGAATTTTTACAGGATCTTGCCTGTATCGGCCCCGCTGTCCCGGGAGCGCAGGAAATGGCCGTTAAACGCATTGTCAGCAATATCAAAGCCACGGATTTAAGCACAGCAAAGGCGTTTTATGGTCAAATCTTCGGTCTCAACCAAATGATGGATCTGGGTTGGATCACCACTTTCGGCAGCTCCGAACAAGCCCCCGTGCAACTCAGCATCGCCACCGAAGGCGGTTCGGGCACGGAAGTCCCAGACCTGTCCATTGAAGTGGATAATTTTGACGAAATATTAGACCGGGTCCACACCGCCAGCATCACAATAGAATATGGGCCCGTCGATGAGCCGTGGGGCGTCCGCCGGTTCTATGTCCGCGATCCGTTCGGCAAGCTGCTCAACGTGCTCACCCATCTGCCGGATCAGTAGAACCGCTCCACCGACCAGTCTTCGCCTATATCCGCCAATCGCTGTTGTCGGAGCCGGCTCATCACCAGATCAAAATCCAGATAAGCCAGTTGTAAATGCCGGGCGCCGGAGGCCGGTTTAAATTCGGCCCGGCCATGCAGGATCCGGTGGTTATGGGTGGCAATCATATCGCCCGACCAGGTCTTGAATTTGACCAGGTTATCCGGTGAGGTCAGTAACCGGCTGAACTTGCGATAGGCATCATAGAAAGCCGTCACCTCTTCGCCCGGAATAAGCAGGGGCAGCATCAACTGGTTGGAATAGCGAATGGTCGAGATAAAACCGCGGTTATTCAGCTCGATCATCGGCGATTGACCGATGATATCGCCTTTCGAGCTGGCCAGACGAAATCCCACATCGGTACTGGCGAGGATCTCATAAGCCGCCGGATCCTCTTCCTTCAATTGCAAGGCGCAAGCATAGCCATCGACCAAGGTGGTCTCCCCGCCTTCCGCTTCGTTATCAATGAAATGCAGCAGCTGCACGCCGGGCGGTGAGAAGTAATTGGGCATATCCGTATGCGGTTTCAACTCCTCCGACGTGGAGGCAAGATTATAGGCATTGGGATCGGAGAACACGTTATGCAGCCGGTCGTAAATGGTGTCATGCACATAGCCCACCTGCTCGGCGAATTGCACGACAGTCCCGTCGGCGCGCGGCACATCGCGAATGCGCGCAATACCGAACGCCCGCAGCGCCGCACACCAACGGAGCAAGCCCGCGTCATCGCCCGCCACCTCCGCATAATCAAAGGTTGGAATTTCATTGAGGCTCTCGGCATTCCACAACACCGCACTTGTCCGCACCGTGCCGCCCTTGGGCGCCGCCATGGAGTTATGATACAGCCACTCCCCGGTGAAATGACTTTCATGCCCGCCCGCGTCGTTCCAGATGAGTTTCAAGTCTGTCGGCCCGCCCGAAACCGCCACCGGCGCAATGTCCGGATCGATATCGGCGGTGAACAATAACCGCTCATGGGTGGTGGGATGAACACAGGCCGGACATTGGCAATTATCACGCAGCCAGATAAACGGATAGTTGTTTGTCTGACCATCCGGCCAGGTAATAATAATGGACGATCCTTGCTGGCGATACTCGATATCCATGGCACTCTCCCGCGCAAACTACAGACCACCAGCTATGCAGCCATTCCCGGCCCAGGCTAGCGCGTATGCGCCGTTTTCTCGCTGAAAACGGACATCTACTCCCCAAGACTGACAAGGAGCCTGCATCTCCATTTCACTAGAGCTTTAATATACCAATTTAATTATTGGTATGCCATTGATGATAGACTAACTTATTGTTTTATATATTACTTTACATTTTAATTATAAGCGATTTGACGCCAATATCTCATTTGGTCTATTTAATTGACGGGCCAACGAGCCTTGAAAATAGAATCTCACGAGGGAGGGAACTTAATGTTGAAATCTATAAATGACCCCAGAATTTCCAGACGATCCATATTAAAGGGAACCGGGGCCGCCCTGGGCACGTTGGCTATGTCCGGGATTGCGTATCCGACAATTGCCTTTGCCGCGGACGTCAAGGATTTGGTCCTGGAAACCGTAACGGGCCCGGTCATGGGAGCGGATATCCAGAAAGCCATGGCACATGAGCATCTATTCGTCGATTTCCATGGACCAAATGACGACAAGTATATGGATGTCGACTGGTCAGCTGCCCTGGGAGCCAGCGTGACAAGCGCAGAAGAATTGAAAGGCCAGGGCGTCAATCTCCTGATCGAATGGACAAATATTGGCGTCGGCCGAAATATTCTGCTGCTCCGCCATGTGTCACGGGCAACGGGTTTAAATATTGTTTGCCCGACCGGTATATACAAAAGCCTTGTTCCCCCGGCCATGGCGGATCTTTCCGTCCCGGATCTTGCCGACCATTTTATTCGCGAACTGACCCTGGGAATTGATGGTACGAAAATCCGCGCCGGATTTATCAAGATCGCCGCTTCAACCGAGGCCATTGCTGAAACGGAAATCCCCTTTCACCGCGCAGCCGCAATTGCCGCAAAGGAAACCGGTTGTACAATTGCCTTGCATTGCCCCAAAGCCGCCGTTGCGAAGAATGTTGCCGCCTCACTGGAATCAGAGGGTTTCAAACTGGACCGGTTCGTTTGGGGACATTCACAACCGTCCAAGAATGAAGATCACCTGGAAATGGTAAAACGTGGCGCAACCGTCCAGTTTGACGCCATCAGCGCCGATTCAGATCCGTTTTTCAATGGCCCCACCGACGATGCCTCCATGCTTGATCGCATCGCAAATATTACGGACAAACATCCCGATCAGGTCATCGTCTCCGCCGACGCCTCGGTTTTTGTTAACCCCCCTGTTTGGCAATATGACCGGGATAATACCTATGTCTATCGATATTTCGAAGCCAAATTGACCGAAAAACTGGGGAAAGATCTTGCCGAAAATGTCCTCCGCCGAAACGTCATTCGCGCCTTCAGAGTTGGCGATAAGGTTGCTTAATTTGCAGCCTGACCGCACGCTCTAGTTGACGGCTCTCCCTCGCTTTATCATGGGGCATCCACTTCCGCTGTTCAGGAAAACTGAACAGCGGGAATTTTTGGGCAGCCGCCATGTCCGGACCAATATCAGCGGTGACTAAAAGCTGTTCATGCAGGGTGGCCGGATCACATCGGGAACATTGGCAATTGTCACGCAGCCAGATAAACGAATAGTTGTTTGTCTGACCATCCGGCCAGGTAATAATGATGGACGATCCTTGCTGGCGAACCTCGCTATCCATGCCACTCTCCCGCGCAAACTACAGACCACCAGCTATGCACCCATTCCGAACAGAGACTAGCGCGTATGCGCCGTTTTTTCGCTGAAAACGAACATCATGTGAGGTTGAAAGACGGGAGCCGAGGTCTTCAATAATATCGATCCGCCTTGCGGTGCCTGACCAATTGAAGAACTGAGAAAATAGAAGATACAGCCAGCAGGAAAATCACCGCCGAGCCAACTGTCATAAGCCAGAATGCGGGTTTAAGATACGGAACCAGAACCGTAAGGTCAGCGACATCTGGATAGCGCCGGGAAAAGGTCACCCCGATTTCACCGCCGATTTCTGGAAAATGCAGATAATAACGGTTCACAAGTCTGCTTTTAACATGTCTTTCGCCTTGCTGATCCGTGAACCTGTAGGAAAGAAAATAGTCACCGGAGCGTAACATGTGTATTTTCTCAACGATTCCGATCGTGGCTTCGCCGTCTACCTGAAACAGGGCATATTTGAGGCCATCTTTATGCGCATAAGTTACCAATCCGACCGCCACAACAAAAAAGAACATCGTGACGAAGTACTTCATATACAGAAAATCTCGTTCTGCTTCACGTTTTGACATAATACAATCTATGATTAAAATAAAAATAACGGGATACTATTAAAACTAAAGCAGAGGCGTTCAGAAGTGTCAATATTAAGCGCCGTTCAAAAAAACGGCTCTTGATTGAATGAGTTGAAATAAAACTCGTTTTTCGGGCGCTGCCCCGTATTGTAATTGGTAAAACGGAACAGGTTGAGTGAAGAGTAATGAGTAATGAAAAATCCGATGACCTTTAAATCCCTTTTGTGCGGGTTGGTTTTGTTGGCACCGGCGCCAGACGGCAGCGGTATGGCGGTAATTGAGTGGTGAGGCAATAACATGGGTGCTTTTGTTATCGTAGGATACTTGCTCTACATGGGGGTAGTGTATGCTGTATCGAAAGTTTTTGTCTGGTGGGTCACCGGTAGAAAATTAAAGATATTCTACAAATATTTTTTTCCGCTTATTTTGGCAATACTTCCTTTTTCAGAATTGATAGCCAGCAACATAGCGCAGAAAATGTTATGCGCGAGAGAGGGAGGCGTTCATGTCGTCTCGTCTCCTACTCCTGATGTTGGAATGATCTTAACCTATTCCCGTGGATGTGAACAAATTTGTATCGATTTTTTGTTGAGCGGTTCCGTGGCGTATATCGAGAATGAAATAAGAACTTTTACACTTAATCTAATGACGTCAAAGACTGGACGTTTTCGCTACTACATTTCGACCAAAGACGATCCAAATTGTGACGCCTTTTATCAGGAAATGGAAATGGGCCCTTCTCTCTTTGCTTCCAAATTCGTGAGCAATGAAAAATGCCAGGCATATCAATACATCAGCGTAAATACCGCGCCTTTGAGAAGAGAGAGTAGAAGAGGCATTCAGAAAATCGGTATTTTTAGCTTTGAGTATCTCGATCAGATGCTCGTAGAAAATGGCGATATGCTCCTTGCCTATCAGCGGAGATTTCTCGGTTATGCAGGCTTTTCAACATATTTATTTCATCCGTTTCAAGCAAGACTTTGCAAACAAGCATCAGATAGAAATTGGTGGATCCAGCAGCTGCAGATATGGCATGAGGATAATAATAAAAACGCCTCTTGATTGAATGAGTTGAAATAAAACTCGTTTTTCGGGCGCTGCGCTGTATTGTGGTGAGCATAACATCATAGGTTGAGTACAGATTAATGAGTAATGATGAATAACGAGCCCATTTTGGAAATCCGCTATAGCCGGGTAAAGTGCGCCTTGTTGTTGTCCCTTTCCGTACTGATTGTAATTCCGTGTCTCTGGCTGTTAAAAATTGACCCCGGTAATATTTTGAACAGCTTTATTCAGGGCATAAAGGAACAGGAAATAGGTTGGGTCGCGTTGGCAGGCCTTATTTTATTTGTATTTTTGGGACTCTTTTATTTAAAAGCCATCCTGGATCGGCGAATACAAATACGTATTGATAAAAACGGCCTTTATCTGCGGCGGGATCTCAACCAGACAATTTCGTGGCAAGATATTGACACCATATATTTGACCTCCGGATTTTTCCCCTTTTATTCCAAATGGCTCCCCACAGCCAACTTTGTCAATTTGACAGTAAAAAATCCGTCCAAATACAGAAAAACCGGGCTAACAGCATTGTTATCAGGGCTCAACAAAGGCCTCTCAAAAGGTGATTTTAATCTTGCCCCCCTGCTGTTTGAAATTTCCCGCAACAACCTTCTAGACACCCTGCAATCCGCCCATCAGAAATATGCGCCAATTCCAAATCCAAATTCGAAAGATAAATAATGATTTATGAGTTTCGTATAAAGAGTATTTTAGTTTTTCTTGCTTTTATTGCTTTAAGTGCCTGCGTCACAACGGCTAATAAAAGCGTAAATGATTTCAAAGAGGAATTTAGTAATCGTTACGCTTCCTATGTCGTGATAGCGGACCCGATGATAATGAAGTATCGGCCTTTCCCGACCGCCAAAAAAACGACGGATATGCTTATTAAAACTATTGTTAATGGTCGGAGTGAAATTAAAGCTGCGCACATTGAGAGCGCGGCAAAGATAACCAAAATGGGCGATAATCTTTTGTATCAGGGTTCATCTACAGTTGAAGGATATGATCTCACTGTCACGAAACTCATGAAGGAGACGGGGGAAATCCTGAATACGGAGGTTTCTGTAGAAGATGCCGCCCTTACAGAAAAACAGAGAGAAAAGATAAAAGAACTTGAAGAGTCTTTAGCCGCTTACTTGCCCGTGTATCGAAGTGATGGCCTGAAAACAGGCGACAACTTATTTGCGGACCGAGAAGAAATCCGCATGAGCTCGTCTGGTTTTTCTTTTAGCCTCAAACTAATGGGAGAAGTAAAAGGGTTGGCAACATTCCGTCAGCGCCCCTCAATTCTCGTCAATTTAGACGGGCGCTACCGTATCATCTCTTCGCTCCCTAAATTTGACGTGCAAGGGTGGATGATGCTCGACGTAGAAACCGGAGTAGCTACTCAAATGTCCTTGCGCATGAGCGTAACCTTTACAGGAAATTACAAAAAGACGAGCTTAGAGATCTATACCATTACCGAACTACATCTCCCGCCTTTGACGGTAAGTAATTAGGGTCATCCTCATGAGGAAATATTTTATCCGAAGTGATCTGGAGGCGTGGATGACGACGCGCTGTATCCATGAAGA
>NZ_JBALWD010000031.1:0-52025 GCF_036960985.1 Sneathiella sp.
TATTGACTACGAAGTTGATCCCGCTCGGGCCGACGGTTTCTATGATGCGATCCGGCGATACTGGCCAGCACTTCCTGTTAATAGTCTCATTCCCGCCTATGCTGGCATCCGGCCGAAAACCCAATCTCCAACAGATGGAATGAAAGATTTTCAAATTGAGGATGAGCATATTCACGGCTTGGCGGGCCTTGTTAATCTGTTCGGAATGGAAAGCCCAGGTCTTACTTCCAGTTTGAAAATTGGCGACGTCGTAACGGATCTATTGGTTAAGTCGAACCGCCTCTGAATCGCCGAAATGCGAATAATTCCGCTCCGGTCCTAAATTATCCTGGAATTTTTATTGCGTGAGCAAGCCATTATTTGACGTGTTTTTTCCACGCAACCAGGGTTCCACGCAAGTATCCTGCGAATTTCAAAATCACGTCAAATTTGAATTGCTTTTTCTCGTATTTAGGAAAAATTCATTATTAACGGTCTATTATGCAATTGAAAGAAATAGGAATTGATATGGCAATTTTTACTCCTCGAGAATTTGACGATCATGAAAGCGTCCTGTTTTTCCATGACAAAAAATCAAATTTAAAAGCCATCATTGCCGTTCACGATACTACTTTAGGTCCTGCTCTTGGTGGCACCCGGATGTGGGAATATGCCAGCGAAGAAGACGCCATTGATGACGTTTTACGTCTCTCACGCGGCATGACGTACAAATCCTCGTTGGCTGGCCTTAATCTCGGCGGCGGAAAATCTGTCATCATTGGCAACGCCCGAGAGCATAAGTCTGAAGATTTATTTGTGGCTTTCGGTCGTGCTGTTCACCAACTCAACGGCAGTTACATTGCCGCCGAAGATGTGGGAACAACGGTCGAAGATCTTGAAATCGCTCGGCGGGAAACGCCCCATATTGCCGGTATCAGCGAAGGAAACGTTGGCAACCCCTCCCCAGCGACGGCGTGGGGTGTCTTTAACGGACTAAAAGCAGCGGCTCATTACAGATACAAAAAAGATACGCTACATGGCCTGAAGGTAGCCGTACAAGGCTTGGGAAATGTTGGTTACGGATTATGCGAGCATCTTGCCAAGGCCGGTGCAGAGCTCATTGTTACGGATATCCATGGACCATCTGTTGAGAAGGCCGTCCAGAAACTCGGCGCCAAAGCGGTTTATAGTGATGATATCTTTCATCAAGACGTCGATATTTTTGCGCCATGTGCACTTGGGGCTGTTCTCAATGATCAAACGATCCCCAAACTGAAGGCAAAGGTTGTTGCGGGCGCCGCCAACAACCAGCTTGCCGAAGCCCGCCATGCATCGGACTTGATGAACAGAGGCATTCTTTACGCCCCGGATTACGCGATCAACGCCGGCGGGATTATCGTCATCAGTCACGAAGGGCCGGATTACAATAAGAAGAAGGCGATGAAGGACATCGCCGGCATCTATGATACGTCGATCAAGATCTTCAAACGGGCGGAGCAGCAAAATATTTCGACGGCAGATGTTGCCGATCGTATTGCCATTGAGCGCATCGAAAAAGTGAAAATCGAGAATAGTCAACTGGCGATGGCAGGCTAACACGCCTGCCGCTAGTCCCGGTCTTATGGCCAGCGATTATGAACCCAGAACCAGTGATCAGGGCGTTCCGTTATCCAGTCTTCGTAGACTTCATTTATTTGCTTCAAGATCTCATAGATATCGGCATCCCGATCATCGGTTTTTGACAATTCCAGAGCCGGCGAAACGGTCGCCCTGAAGTGACCATTTTCCAACCGTTCAACCTTCATCGGATAAATTGGGATTTCCATTTTACGGGCAATTTCAGCAATCGCCGGCGCCGTCATGGCGTCCCGCCCGAAAAAAGGAACGGCAATACCCCCATTGAGCTTCTGGTCATTGAGCAACCCAATGGCGCGGCCATCTCGGACGGCCCGCAACATTGCCTTGGCCCCTTCCCGCCCTTTTGAGTAAAACTGATTGTCTGGATCCAGGCGCATAGCCTGGAAATACGCTTCCACCAACGGGTTGTTTGCCGCCCTATACAAAACAACCGAATGGTTCTTGATGTGTTTTCCGACGACTTGAACCAATTCCCAAGGTCCATAATGTGCCGTCACAAAAAATGCTGATTTTCCGCTGGCCACTTGCGCATCCATAAATTCAGCCCCGACAATCTCAACTGCTTCCGGATTATCCAGAAGGGATTGCAAATAGGGTATTTCCGCAATATTGCGCCCCAGGTTATCCCACATTTTCACCAAGGCAACTTGCCGTTCGGTTTCACTGAGATTTGGCAATGCCTGTTTCATGTTATCATAGGCAAGCTGATGTACAGAAAGGCGCGTTCCGATTTTGCGGGCAAGCCACCCACCGAAAGTCGAGGCTTTTTTCTGCCCCAATCGTTCAAAGATCCAAAACACGGACCGCAGCGCCGCATATTCAACCCGATACCGCAGGGAAATATTTTCCATGTATTAAGGCGCCTTCGGAATAATTGACAATAAAAATTGCTGAAACGCATCTGGCGCTTCAACATTGAGTTCAATGTCAAATACAGCGACCATCATTTTCGCCTCGCTGGACAGCCGGACATAATCTTTTCGGGTTGTGACAAGGGCGGCATCCTGGGATGTCGCCGCCTCTACCATTTTCATCAATTCGTCGGCAGTATAAACATGATGATCGGCAAAGCTGAAGCTTTCTATCAACTCACAGCCGGAACGTCGCAAACTATCGTAGAACTTTTCTGGCCGTCCAATGCCGGCGAAAGCGACAACGCGGTCGGCAGTTATGACCTTTGCCTTTGGATCCGGCACGAGATGGGTTTTGAACAACGGCAGATCTTGCTTTATACCAAGGGCCGCAAGAGAGTCTGCGGCCCCGCCGACTTGAACGACTGCCTGCGCCCGCGCCAGCGCATTATCGATCGGCTCTCTCAAAGGACCGGCTGGCAATAACCTTCCGTTCCCGATCCCATAGTCACCATCAATCACAAGCAAGGACAAATCTTTTTGAAGGCCGGGATTTTGAAACCCGTCATCCATGATAAGAAGATCGGCGCCAGCGGCTTCAGCGGCTTCAGCGCCTTTTCCCCGATCGCGCGAAACCCAGACCGGTGCCGTCTCTGCGAGAAGAAGCGGCTCATCGCCGACATTTGCGTATGTATGGACATCCAGAACAACCCGTATCGGACCGCGCAATCGTCCGCCATACCCTCTGGAGAGAAAATGCGGCTTCAGCCCCCTACTCAGAAAGAATTTTGCAATGGCGATGGCAACCGGCGTTTTCCCCGCTCCGCCTGCGACAACATTCCCCACGCAGATAACCGGGATGCTCACTTGTTTTGTGGTCTGAAAACCGCGGTTCATCTGATCGATAACGCGATACAGCCAACTAACAGGTGTTAATAACGCCGGCATCAAGCTGGCCTTCGCATCGTCACGCCAAAAATCCGGAGCTTTCAAGAGGCCCTCGCTTTCAGGAGCTCATTGACCCTGGTAATTATAGCGGCACAAATCTCGTTCCCTTTGAAAACAACATTCTTGGCGTTCCCGGCAATTTTCTCGCGCTTTGCCTTATTGGAAAGATATTTCGCTACGGCTTGAGCTAGTTCCGCAGCATTCTTCACATCAATGGCGCCAGCTTCCGATTTAAATTCTTCCGCAACTTCTAAAAAATTCTCCATATGCGGGCCAAAGAAAATGGCGCAATCCAACCGCGCGGCTTCCATCGGGTTTTGCCCGCCCTTTTCCACAAACGACCCGCCAATAAAGACAACATCTACAAGCCGATAGAAAAGCCCGAGCTCCGATAAGGTATCTGCAACATAGATATCCGTGGCAACGGTCAGCTTCTCGTCTTTAGATCGCACCGAAACATTGAAGTTTTCCCGGACTGCCATCTTCTTAATGTCATCCCCGCGTTCAGGATGGCGCGGGACAATTATAGTCAATAGATCCGACATGACCTGAGACAGTATTTTATGAACTTCGACAATTTTTTCATCTTCGCCTGGATGGGTACTCGCCGCGAGCCAGATCTGGCGATCCTGGGTAGCTTCAGTCAAAGCAGACAACGCCTTTACATCGACAGGCAGAGGATCGGCTGCAAATTTCAAGTTTCCCAAATAGTCCACTTCGCGCGCACCCAAAGAGCGCAGCCGCGTCGCAGAAGCTTCCGATTGCGCTGTACAACTATCAAAGCTGCCAAACAGCAACCTGGAGAGACCGCTAAACCGTCGCCAGTTCTTAAAGGATTTTTCGGTTATCCGCGCATTCACAAGCATGCTGGGTATCTGGCGCGCCGCCGTTTCTCGAATTAGATTGGGCCAGATTTCCGATTCCATCCACAACCCGATATCCGGTCGCCAATAGTCGAGGAAACGGCTCACATAATCCTTTTTGTCGATCGGCACATACTGATGAAATGCGCGTGCCGGTAACCGCTCGCGCATAATCTCGGCGGAGGTGCGCGTTCCCGTTGTCACCAAAATATACCGATCGGGCGCCGATTCCAGTAAGCCGGCAACCAACGAAAGAGCAGAAATCGCTTCTCCCACTGACGCGGCATGTATCCAGAGCAGCTCGCCTTCCGGCCGCGCGATAGACGGCGTTCCAAGGCGTTCACCATAGCGCGCTATGTCTTCCTTGCCAGATTGCAGGCGCTTATTCATGTGCCGCGAGATTACCGGACTGGCGAGACAAAGCACGCCATTGTAAAGCGACATATACATCAGATTTCTGTCTGCTTTTTATGAGGTTTCACGGGCTTGTCCCGACTTTCAGCCTGCACGGTTTCTCGGCCACAAAGCTCATCTGCTCTATGAGTAACAGCTGTTACTCCATTTTCAATTTCCGACAAGCTCTTTTCATACGCCCCGTTCTCGTCCCGCCGCGGTACGTGAATGGCATCCCCCCATACCACGACACCGCGACTAAACGGTGCCGCAACAAAAAACCGGTCCCAGCTGTTCAATATCTTTCCTCGTGTCGCAGAAAAACTAATGGGAAAGACGGGCACACCCGACATTGCCGCCAATCTGACAACTCCTTCATGGGCTCGCATTCTCGGGCCGCGCGGCCCATCCGGCGTAATCACAACAGCCTCACCGGATTTGAGGGCTTTCAGCATTTGTTTAATAGCTGAACTTCCACCCTTTGACGCTGATCCACGAATACTATCCTGCCCCCAATGTTTAATGGTTCGGGAAATAATTTCTCCGTCGCCGTGATGTGAAATCATGGTATGTACTTTAGTCGTCTTCTGTACGGAAAAGGGCATCATTAACAACCGGCCATGCCAGAAAGCCGCAATAAACGGCTTGTTATCCGTCATAAGGCGATGTGGCTCCTCCCCGTTTATCACCTGCCATCGGCTGGTTAGATAGACAAGCCAGATATAGCCCGCAGCAACGAAACTTATAAACGCTTTCGCCCCATTACTTTTCAATATTTTTTTAACTACAGACAATTCATCAAAACCTAACCGCAACCGCATGTATCACCCGATATATCTTGCCCTTGATGTCAATTCCAGCGTAATTGCCAAAAATCCGATAGCGCAAACACCTAATTGGCTTAAAACTGCGTTTTTTCCTATTATTTGAATTGCGATAAATGCATTAACTTATTACCTTACATTGCAAATCAAGTGGCGCGACCCACCTCTTCTATATCCAGCAAAGAAATAGTGAGCCAATGTCTTCAGCACCTGTGATCGAAATAAAAGCCTCCGCCTGCCCCCATGACTGTCCATCAACTTGTTCACTTGAAATCGAAAAATTGGGCCCGCAGCAAATTGGTCGCGTTCGAGGTGCAGAAGGCAATTCCTATACAGCTGGTGTTATTTGCGCAAAAGTCGCACGTTATGCGGAGCGGACGCATCATCCCGACCGCCTGATGTATCCACAAAAGCGCGTTGGAGCCAAAGGTTCAGGTCAATGGAAGCGCATCTCCTGGGATGAAGCACTCGATCATGTCGCTGCGGAGCTTTTGAAGCGAGAGAAGGAATATGGAGCTGAAACCATCTGGCCCTATTACTACGCCGGCACAATGGGTTTGCTGCAACGGGATTCAATCGAATGTCTGCGCCATGTAAAAAAATACTCAGGCCAGCATTCAACAATCTGTACAACATTGGCACGCACAGGCTGGATGGTTGGCGCCGGCGCCCTCCATGGCGCGGATCCACGTGAAATGGCAAAATCTGATCTGGTTGTCATTTGGGGAACCAATGCCGTTCATACCCAGGTCAACGTCATGACCCATGCGACGAAAGCACGCAAGGAACGCGGCGCAAAAATTGTCGTCATTGACGCTTATAAAAATGCCACAGCGATGTCCGCCGACATGCATTTGACTGTAAAGCCGGGAACAGATGGCGCCTTGGCTTGCGCTGTCATGCATATCCTGTTCGCAGAAGGCATGGCAGACCGTGACTATATGGCAAAATATACGAATGATTTCGAAGGGCTTGAAGAACATTTACAAATCCGGACACCCGAATGGGCGTCTGAGATAACAGGATTAAACGTAGAAGAAATATACGCTTTCGCCAGATTATATGGCCAAACCAGGAAATCCTATTTGCGTTTGGGATATGGGTTCGCCCGAGGTCGCAACGGGTCGGTAAATATGCATGCCGCCAGTTGCCTCGCGGCCGTCACTGGTGCCTGGCAATATGAGGGTGGCGGTGCATTCCATACGAACGGTGGCATTTTTCACTGGAACAAAACGCTTATTGAAGGACTGGATGAGAAGGATCGATCTGTCCGACAGCTAGATCAATCGCGTATCGGGCCGGTTCTGATGGGCGACAAAGACGATTTAGGGGATGGTCCACCTGTGACCGCTTTGTTTATTCAAAATACCAATCCAATGGATGTCGCGCCAGACCTGGGAAAGGTTCATAAAGGGTTTGCTCGCGAGGATCTATTTGTCTGTGTTCATGAACAATTCATGACTGAAACCGCCAAAATGGCAGACATCGTTTTACCGGCGACAACCTTTGTCGAGCACGATGATTTTTACCAGGCGGGCGGGCAAAACCACATTAATATGGGGCCTAAGATAATTGAGCCCCTTGGAGAATGCCGATCCAACCATGACGTAATTTCGGCATTGGCGGAACGTCTTGGCGCAAAGCACCCTTCATTTACGATGTCCGCTATGGAACTGATCGACCACGAATTAAAAGATTCTGGCTGGCCGGACGCGGAAAGCCTGACACAAAGTAAATGGCATGATTGCCAGATCCCGTTTGAAGAAGCTCATTTCCTAAACGGATTTGGTCATAGTGACGGTAAATTCCACTTCTCGCCAAATTGGGCAAAAGCTGGAAAGAACCATCACGGAATGCCGAAATTCCCCGATCATTGGGATGTCATAGATACGGCCGACGCCGAGCATCCCTACCGTCTTGTCACGGCTCCTGCACGAAATTTTCTCAACAGTTCATTTACAGCAACACCGTCATCATTGAAAAAAGAGAAACGGCCAACGATTATGCTGCGCAGTGATCAGGCGGAAGAAATCGGTACAGAAGAAGGTGCCATTGTCCGCGTGGGCAATCAGTTGGGATCGTTGCTTATTCACGTGCAGATATTTGACGGATTACAGCCGGGGACAGTGATCGTTGAAGGTATTTGGCCCAACAAATTCTTTATTGAAAAAGTTGGAATAAATCTTCTGGTAAGTTCCGAAGCTGGAAAACCAGCTGGCGGCGCCGTATTCCATGACACGGCGGTTTGGATCAAAGCAGAAAGTAGTTAGATTTAAAGAAGTCCCAATGACTTAAGCTCGGCCGCCATCTCCTCGGAGAGTTCACCTTCGCTGTCGTCATCATTTTCGGCTTCTTCAACTAAATCCCGTAAATCTCGTGGAGAGTCTTCCACTTCGAGATACCGCCATCCTTGGTGCGGACCGCGGGAGAATAGCTCTGTTTCAATTAATTCGGAATCCAGGATAACGCCGCATTTTTCACCTTCATGGTCAAACAACCGTTCCAGTTCAACAACTTTTTGACGGGCGGCAATATGGCCCTTGATAATCCAATAGACAGATCCGCCATCCAGAAGTTCTGCTTCCCGCTGGGGACGCTGCTTTGTCACATGGCAAAGCGGCCCGGCGATAAGTCTTCGGGATTGGTTCGACCGGAGTTGATCGACGGTTGTAATACCGACGCTTACAATTAATAAATTTACAGACATGGGTTCTAATACCCTGTTATGACCCCATTTGTCCAGCAATGGCTGAAAACTAGTGAATCTTGTCTTTCAGTGCCCGCGCCACACTGGAGACGGGCGGCCGCCCTAAATGATCTGAAATAAACCAAGCCGTTTTGACCAATTTGGGTAATTCGATCCCGCTTTCGATGCCCATCCCGTCCAACATATAGACGACATCCTCAGTCGCAACATTCCCAGTCGCACCCGGGGCGTAGGGACATCCTCCAAGGCCGGCGACGGAGCTGTCAAGGCGGGATATGCCCATTTCCAATGCGGCGTGGTAATTGGCCAGTGCTTGTCCATATGTATCATGGAAATGGACGCCAATTACGTCTATCGGAATAACCTGTGCAACAGCTTCCAGAACTTGTCGGGTTTTTACGGGGGTGCCGACGCCAATGGTGTCAGCAATGGAAATTTCATACGCCCCCATATCGTAGAGTTTCTTAGATACGTCCGCGACAGCTTGCGGCGAAATTTCTTCACCAAACGGGCTGCCAAGAGCGCAGGAAACACTCGCCCGGTATGGAATATTTTGAGCCTGTGCCGCCTCCGTGACCGGTACAAATCGCTCCAGGCTTTCTGCAATGGAGCAATTGATGTTCTTCTGATTAAAAGTTTCAGAGGCCGCACTAAAAATCTCAATTTCATCGGCATTCGCGGCGACAGCACCTTCATACCCCTTCATGTTGGGCGTAAGCACAGCATAGGTCACCCCGACGCGGCGGGTTAGTTTTGCCATGACCTCCGCCGTGTCGGCCATTTGCGGCACCCATTTTGGCGACACGTAGCTGCCAGTTTCGATAGCGGAAACACCCGCATCAACAAGGCGCTCAATCAATTCCACTTTTATATCTGCGGACACAATCTGTTTTTCATTTTGAAGACCATCCCGGGCCCCCACTTCGAAAATCCTCACTTGACTTGGATAGCTCATTCCGCGCCCTCGACTTCAATACTAATCAATAAAGTGCCTTCATCGACTTGATCGCCGATCTCATGAAAAATGTCGGTAATTACACCGTCTGCGGCAGCCACAAGCGTATGTTCCATTTTCATGGCCTCCATGACGATCAAGGGATCCCCTTTCGCGACGGCGGCGCCAGATTCTGTAAAAAGCTGGATGACTTTTCCGGGCATTGGTGCTGTCACAACGCCAGCCCCGACTTCAGAACCAGTATTTTCGAAGTCATCAACAACCTGCACTATTTCCACCTGACGACCCGCCTGCATAACAATGAGCTTTGATCCAACGGCGGCAACTGCAGCCGTGAGTTTGTGATCACCAATGATTGCCGTAAGAGTACCGTCTCGTTGGAGGGATCCGGAAACCTGCAAATCTCCCGACGGCAAAGCCAGTCGAAACCCGGTCTTTTCATAATAAACAATGAGGGAGATCTCTTCATCTCCGACACTAAATACAAAATCATCATGCCCCGTGTCATTGAGCCGCCAGCCATGGAGATCGTTCCACGGAGAATATGGATCGGAACTCTCGGCAAGCTCACGTAAAGAGACAGCATCCCGGGTCAGCAAAATATGCAAGACAGCCAGTGCAAAATCCTCATCGGTTGGCAACGGCTGACCTGGTATCAGGTCTTCTTTGAATCGATCGATAAAACCTGTATCGAGTTCTTTTGCGGCGAAAGCCGGATGAGCGGATATTTTCGACAAAAAATCCAGGTTGGTCGCAACACCCGCCACTTGATAATCAGCCAAAGCCAACCTCAACTTGCGCAAGGCTTTATCTCGATTTTCATCCCAAACAATCAGCTTCGCGATCATCGGATCGTAAAAGGGACTAATCACATCCCCTTGACGGACGCCGGTATCAATACGAACCGTCTTATTTGTTGACGGTTCCTGCAAGCGAACCAACGTACCGGTGGCCGGTAGAAAATCATTTGCCGGATCTTCCGCATACAACCGGACTTCAAAGGAATGACCGGAGATACCGAGATCTTCCTGACGACAGGGGAGTTCTTCTCCGGCGGCAACCAGCAGTTGCCATTGCACAAGATCTTGTCCCGTGATCATTTCCGTAACTGGATGTTCTACTTGTAGGCGCGTGTTCATCTCCATGAAATAAAAGGCATATTCCTTTAAACCATCTGAAACATCAGCGATAAATTCGATGGTTCCGGCCCCGACATATCCAATCGCTTTAGTCGCCGCAACAGCAGCGGCTCCCATCGCTTCTCGCATCGCGAGCGGCATATCTGGCGCAGGCGCCTCCTCGATAACTTTCTGATGCCGCCGTTGCAGCGAGCAATCTCTTTCAAACAAATGCACCGCATTACCATGGCTATCTGCAAAGACCTGAATTTCAATATGGCGCGGTTTGGTCAGGTATTTTTCAATTAACACCCGCGCATCCCCGAACGCTGACTGCCCTTCCCGCATAGCTGACGCCAGACCTGCGGGGAACTCTTCCGCCCGATCGACTTGACGCATGCCTTTACCGCCCCCACCAGCAACGGCCTTAATCAATACGGGATAACCTATTTTCTCCGCTTCCGCGGCGAGCAGATCTGGATCCTGACTTTCCTCATGATAACCCGGAACAACCGGAACTCCAGCTTCAACCATCATGGCCTTTGCGGCATCTTTCAATCCCATCGCGCGAATGGCAGATGCCGGAGGTCCGATAAAGGCAATACCCGCGGCAGCGCATTTTTCTGCGAAATCCGCATTTTCCGATAGGAATCCGTATCCCGGATGAACAGCTTGAGCGCCTGTTTTCCGCGCTACCTCCAAGATGGTCTCGGCTTTAAGATAGCTTTGTGAAACTTCTGCCGGGCCAATCAGCACGGCTTCGTCAGCCATTTCAACATGGCGAGCCATCGCATCTGCTTCGGAATAGACCGCCACAGTTTTAACACCAAGGGCACGGGCTGTATCTATGATCCGACAGGCTATTTCGCCGCGATTTGCTATAAGAATTTTTTCAAACACGATGCAGTTACTCGCTTCTTTAGGAAAGTTTCCAGGAGGGTTTGCGTTTTTCAAGAAAAGCTTCAATGCCTTCCCGTGCTTCATCCGTTTTTCGGCGTGCCGCTATCCGGTGAGCCGTTTCATTAATGACCTCTTGGGCAATAGGCCGCCCTGCCACCGTATAAATCAGATCCTTAGTATCGGCCATCGCTCCAGGAGCATTACCACCAATCTGGGCCAAAATAACATCTCGAGCCTCGGCCAGTTTATGGACATCGTCTACGAGGACATGAAGCAATCCCAATCGATAGGCCTCTTCAGCGTCGAAAACTTCCGCTGTCAGGAAATACCGCCGACACGCCCGAATGCCAATGGCTTCAACCACATAAGGCGAAATCACCGCCGGCAATAAGCCCAACTTCACTTCCGAGAGACAAAACTTCGCGGCCGTGACACCGATCGCTATATCGCACGCAGCAACAAGCCCGAGGCCGCCGCCATAGGCTGGTCCTTGTATAAGGGCAATAGTTGGTTTGGGAATGGCATGTAGGTTTTTCAGCATCCTTCCTAAAGCGAGGCTGTCTTCACGGTTATCTTCTTCTGTGAAGCCGGCTGCGCGCTTCATCCAGTTTAAATCTGCGCCTGCGCAATAACTTTTCCCGGCGGCCGCAACCACCACGGCCCGAACTCCATCTTGTTTTCCAACATCTTCAAACATGTCGCCGAGGCGTTCGATCAATTCCTCATTAAAGGCGTTATGAACCTCTGGGCGGTTTAAGGTGATAGTGGCAATGCCATCTATTGAAAAATGGAGGACTGCTGATTCTTCGCTCATAATTTTCTCCTACATCCGGAACATGCCGAATTTCGTCGGCTCTATTGGGGCGTTAAGGGAGGCGGACAAACCAAGTCCAAATACTCTCCGGCTTTGGGCGGGATCGACGATACCGTCGTCCCAGACACGGGCACTCGCAAAATACGGGTGACCCTCTTTCTCATATTGCTCTTCAACAGGCGTTTTAAATGCTGCTTCTTCCTCGGCACTCCAGGTTTCACCTCGTGCTTCCATGCCGTCCCGCTTGACGGTCGCCAGAACGGAGGCCGCCTGCGGGCCGCCCATAACGGAAATGCGAGCATTGGGCCACATCCATAAAAGTCGCGGGCTATAAGCGCGGCCGCACATGCCATAGTTACCAGCGCCAAAAGAGCCTCCAAATATCATGGTGAATTTCGGGACCTTAGCCGTGGCCACAGCCGTCACAAGCTTCGCGCCATCTTTGGCAATACCCCCTGCTTCATATTTTTGTCCCACCATAAACCCGGTAATATTCTGCAAGAACAGAAGCGGGATATTTCGCTGGCAACACAGCTCAATGAAATGAGCTCCCTTCAGCGAAGATTCTGAGAAAAGAATACCGTTATTTGCAATGATGCCAACGGGATATCCATGCAGATGGGCGAAACCAGTCACCAGCGTCGTACCGTAATTCTTCTTGAACTCATCAAACTCGGAGCCATCGACCAAACGGGTAATAATCTCCCGCACATCAAAGGGTGTCCGCATATCCGGTGGTATCAGTCCATATATCTCTTTCGGATCATAAAGAGGCTCTTTCGGAGTCCGAATTTCTAATGGCATGGGTTTCGGACGATTGAAATTAGCGACAATATTTCTAGCAATTTCCAACGCATGAGTATCGTTTTCAGCCAGATGATCCGTCACCCCAGAAGTCCGGGAATGCATTTCGCCGCCGCCCAGGTCCTCAGCAGAAACTATTTCACCCGTTGCCGCTTTCACCAAGGGCGGTCCCGCAAGGAAGATCGTCGCCTGATTACGAACAATAATACTCTCATCACACATGGCCGGAACATAGGCGCCACCCGCTGTACAGGACCCCATCACGACGGCAATTTGCGGAATGCCCATTGCCGACATATTTGCCTGATTATAGAAGCTCCGTCCGAAATGCTCCCGATCTGGAAAGACATCCTGCTGATTGGGAAGATTTGCGCCGCCAGAATCCACCAGATAAATACAGGGAAGATGATTTTGTTGGGCAATTTCCTGCGCTCGAAGCTGCTTCTTGACAGTAAGCGGGTAATACGTTCCGCCTTTCACCGTTGCATCATTACAGATAACGACGCATTCACGGCCCGAAACGCGACCAATACCAGTAATCAGACCAGCAGAGTGGATATCACCGCCATACATGTCCCACGCGGCCATCTGACTGAATTCCATAAAGGGCGAACCCGGATCTAAAAGTTTGCGGACCCGCTCTCGAGGCAATAGCTTACCGCGAGACAAATGCTTGTCACGCGCCCGCTCGCCGCCACCTTGCTTGATAACATTCACTTTGTCGGTCAAGTCATCGACAAGTGATTGCATATGGGCCGCATTGGCCTTGAAGTCATCGCTTCGCGTATTCAAATTACTTTTTAAAACAGGCATCTACTTGTGTTTCCCTCTTTCAAGTAAAAATCAGTGTCGATGGGTTCTGCGAACACAACCCAATTTTTGCAATCGATCTCTTGGAGATTGAATTGCAGTATGTTACGGATCTGGTTCCGATCAAAAAATTAAGAAGGAGCCAGGAATGGCCTATAACGCATTTGACCTGACCGGCAAGGTCGCTCTCATCACTGGTGGCAATGGCGGCATTGGCCTTGGTATGGCGGACGCCATTGCACAAGCCGGCGGCGACGTCTGCATTTGGGGTACTAACGAGACCAAAAATGCCGCGGCGGTTGAACAGCTGAAAGCACATGGCACGAAGGTGTCGTCCTTGACGTGCAACGTCGCCAATGAAAAAGAAGTCAAGGATTGCTTCGCCGAAACCCTGTCCCAGTATGGACGGGTCGACGGATGTTTCGCCAATGCTGGTATCAGTTCCAGCAAAAAATCCTTTCTGGATATTGATGACGAAGAATGGCATCGCATGTTGGGTGTCAATCTTGATGGTGTCTACTACACACTTCAGGCAGCGACGCGCCATATGGTCGAGCGCGCCGAAAATGGCGATGCTGGTGGGCGCCTTGTTGCAACGGCCAGTCTGGCGGCGATTTCGGGTGCCGCGCGGAACGAACATTACGCGGCGACCAAAGGTGGCGTCATATCCATGATCCGTGCCCTGTCCGTTGAATTCGCCGGAAAAGGTATTACAGCAAATGCCATTCTGCCCGGCTGGATCGAAACGGCGATGACCGAAAATGCCATCGGCTGGCAAAAGTTTTCGGATGCGGTCAAACCCCGCATTCCAGCAAAACGTTGGGGACAGCCCGAAGATTTCGGCGCCATTGCGGTTTATATCATGTCCAACGCCAGTTCCTATCACACGGGTGACAGCTTCCTGATCGACGGCGGTTATTTCCTGTTCTAGTGCGCAACCTGCTTCCAGCTTCGGGAAACCGGAGCTGGAAATCTTCTTGAGATTAACAGAGCGCATCACCATCCCCCCTCCGCCAACCAGTCATCCAGTTGGCCAACCCGGTCCGCTCCCCAAAAAGCTTCGCCATCAACGACGAAATATGGCGCTCCGAAAACCTTCTTGCCGGACACAATCTCTTCGACTGAATTCTTGAACGCGTCTTTGATGGCAGGGCTTTGAATAGCCTCTAGAAATGCCGATCTGTCGACACCACAATCGCTGGCGATATCCGCGACGATCTCTGGATCAGAAATGTCGTGGTTTTCCGCGAAATAGGCCGCAAAGACCTTCTGTGCAAACGCTACCGCAACCGCCTCGTCGTCCTGCGCAATCCACAGGTATCCACGGGAGGCCGCTAATGTAGCCTTGGGGAAATCTGTCGGCATATTGAACGGAATATTGTGGCGCCGGGCAGTCCGGTCAAAATCTATGCGCGAATACTCACCCTTCTTGGGATACTGTGTCAGCGGAAAGGTCTTCTCGCCCTTCATAGCCACGCCCAGCATAAACGGATGCCACTGCACATCACGGCCATGTTTCTTTGCAACCGGGCCAATCAAATGGCTGCCAAGATACGCATAAGGCGACGAAAAATCGAAATAGAAGTCGATGGGCGTGGGCAAGTCCATCTACCTTAAGCCGCGGCCAGATTGCGGACGATTACCAGTTTTTGGATATCCGAGGTGCCTTCATATATTTGACAGACGCGCACATCCCGATAAATCTTTTCCACAAGATACTCTGCGATATAGCCGTTGCCGCCCAGTGTCTGGATTGCACCAGAACAAACTTCCTCTGCCATTTCGGAGGCAAACAGTTTGGCCATGCTGGCTTCTGTCAAACACGGCAAACCCGCATCTTTCAAACTGGCCGCATGCAGAACCATTTGCCGGCCAGCCTCCAGTTTTGTGGCCATATCCGCCAATCGAAAGCCCACGGCTTGATGATTGATTATCGGTTGATCAAAGGTCTTGCGTTCTTTCGAATACTCCAGAGCGGCGGCAAGCGCTGCCCCCGCCATACCAACACTCTGTGCGCCAATGCCGATACGCCCTGTCTCTAAATTGGCCAGCGCAATCCGGTAACCAGCACCTTCTGCTCCCAGCATGTTCGCGGCGGGTATCCGCATGTCATCAAAGGCGATTTGGCATGTGTCGGAGGCTTTCTGACCCAGTTTCTTTTCAACCGACACAACGCGATATCCTTCGGTTGATGTGGGGACAATAAAACAGCTGATGCCTTTCTTACCCGCAGCCGGATCCGTTACCGCAAAGACCAGCGCCAAGCCGCCAATTTTGCCGGACGTTATAAACTGCTTGGTTCCGCTGATTACAAAATGATCACCGTCCCGACGGGCTTTGGTTTTCAACGCGGAGGCATCCGACCCCGCTTGCGGTTCTGTCAGACAGAAAGCGCCAATCATTTCCCCTTTTGCAAGAGGAACAAGAAATTCCTGCTTCTGTGCTTCTGTCCCATCTTTCAGGATGGCCGCACAACAGGGGGAGTTATTGACGCTCATGACGGTTGAGATGGCCCCATCTCCGCCGGCAATTTCCATCAGGGCCAGGGCGTAGGAAATAAAGTCGGTTTCCGCCCCCCCATAAGTTTCCGGTACCGTCATGCCCATCAGGCCAAGACTGCCCATTTCCTGAAATACCTCAGCTGGAACAGACTGTGAATCCTCCCAATCAAGAGAATTAGGGGCCAGACGATTGGCAGCAAAATCCCGAGCCATATCGCGGATCATTGCCTGTTCTTCCGATAAAATCATATCACACCCTCCTCGTCTGGCATCCCTGCCGATTTCCTTAGCTAGATAGTTCCAGCGCCATAGCCGTTGCTTCACCACCGCCAATACAAAGGGCTGCGACACCGCGCTTCTTGCCATATTTTTGTAGTGCCGACAGCAAAGTGACAACGATCCGGGCACCGGACGCGCCAACAGGGTGACCCAATGCACAGGCGCCGCCATGAACGTTGACCTTGTCGTGATCCAGGCCAAGATCTTTCATTGCGGCCATGGTAACTACGGCGAACGCCTCATTGATTTCAAACAGATCAACATCGTCTTTGGTCCAGTTGACCTTATCCATCACCTTCTGGATCGCGTCGATAGGCGCCATGGTGAATTCAGACGGCTTGCGGGCGTGGGTTGAATGGGCCAGGAATTTGGCAATTGGCTTCAATCCGCGCTTCTCTGCTTCGCTTTGTTTCATCATAACCAGCGCGGCGCCTCCATCGGAAATGGAAGAAGAATTAGCCGCCGTTACAGTGCCGTCTTTGGCGAACGCCGGGCGCAATGTCGGGATTTTTTCCGGATTACCTTTTAAGGGTTGCTCATCCTTGTCGATCGTCACATCGCCTTTGCGGGTTTTAAAAGTAACCGGTGTAATTTCTGCTTCAAAACTACCGTCTTCCGTTGCTTTCTTGGAGCGCGCGAGAGATTCAATGGCGTAAGCATCTTGCGCTTCGCGGGTAAATTGGTACAGGCCCGCCGTTTCTTCGGCAAAGCTGCCCATCAAACGGCCTTCTTCATAGGCATCTTCCAGCCCATCCAGAAACATATGATCCTTTACAGTCCCGTGCCCTAAGCGCAATCCATCCCGAACTTTCGGCAAAATATACGGCGCATTGGTCATGCTCTCAAAACCGCCGGCAACCATCACGTCACTGCTTTCCGCTTTGATGGCGTCAAATGCATACATGGCGGCGCGCATGCCGGAGCCACACATTTTATTGACCGTTGTACAGCCAACGCTGTCTGGAATGTCCGCACCGAAAGAGGCCTGTCGGGCCGGCGCCTGGCCCAAGCCAGCTGGTAACACGCAGCCCATGATAACTTCGTCAATATCGCTGCCCGCCACACCCGCGCGATCCAGGGCCGCCTTAATGGCTATGGAGCCAAGTTCCGTTGCCTTAACATCTGACAAGTCGCCTTGGAAACCACCCATCGGTGTTCTGGCCATACCGACAATTACAATAGGATCATCACTCATTATTATTCTCCATTTTTCAATAGGTTATTTATTATTATTAAGATGTTTCATTAAAAAGCTCTCGGCCAATTAACATCCGACGAACTTCACTGGTTCCGGCTCCGATTTCATATAGCTTCGCATCTCGCAACAAACGCCCGGTAGGGTAATCATTGATATATCCATTGCCCCCCAGAGCTTGAATTGCTTCCAGCGCCATCAAGGTCGCCTTCTCGGAGGCATAGAGGATAACCCCCGCGGCATCTTTGCGCGTGGTCTCACCGCGGTCACAGGCTTTCGCAACAGTATAAACATAAGCACGGCAAGCGTTCATGGTCGAATACATATCCGCGACTTTACCCTGCATTAACTGAAAAGTTCCAATCGGCTGGCCAAATTGTTCCCGGTCATGAATATATGGTATCACATTGTCCAGACAGGCCTGCATAATCCCGAGCGGACCACCTGACAGAACAACGCGCTCATAATCCAATCCACTCATCAAGACGCGAACGCCCTCATTCAGCGGACCCATTACATTTTCGACTGGCACTTCACAATCTTCAAACACCAGCTCGCAGGTATTGGACCCCCGCATACCTAGCTTATCGAGTTTTTGAGCCGTCGAAAATCCTTTAAACCCCTTCTCGATAATAAAGGCCGTTATCCCGCGGGGGCCGGCGTCCGGCACTGTTTTGGCATAGACCACCAGAACATCCGCATCCGGCCCATTGGTGATCCAGAATTTATTTCCGTTGAGGATATAATGGTCACCTTTTTTGTCCGCCCGAAGCCGCATGGAAACGACGTCAGATCCAGCCGCCGGTTCGCTCATGGCGAGCGCGCCGATATGCTCCCCGGAAATCAGCTTAGGGAGATATTTAGTTTTCTGCGCCTCGGTGCCATTGCGGTGTATCTGATTGACACAAAGGTTTGAATGCGCGCCATAGGACAGACCGACGGACGCGGAAGCACGGCTCAATTCCTCGACGGCAACGGCATGCTCCAGATAACCGAGCCCGGCCCCGCCATATTCTTCATTTACCGTAATTCCAAGCAAGCCCAGCGATCCCATTTTTTCCCACATATCCATCGGGAATTCATTGGTCTCATCAATTTCCGCCGCGCGCGGTGCGAGCTCAGCTTCAGCAAAACTGGCGACTGTGTCACGGATCATATCGGCGGTCTCCCCGAGACCGAAGTTCAAATTGGGAAAATGAATTGCTGACATACTAGGTCCTTCGTAATCTGGCTTGCGCTCGCCAATTGAGTGGTATGGTATTTATATGGTACTTCATCTCGCATCCGTCGACATCTTATGGGGCTCCCGCCCGAGATTTTGTGCGTCCGGCTTACCCATCAGGCACATCATGGTAAAAAGTCCTGTCAGGCAGTGACTCGCGTTGGCGCCATCGCCCACATAAACATCGGCTTTGACGACATATAAAGAACTTCCAGGTTTCACCACTTCTGCCCGTGCCCGTAACTTAGCGCCATTTGCCGGACGTAAAAACTTTACGTTATAATCCACGGTCAGCACGGTGCTGTCGGCGGGAAAGAGTGAATAAGCCGCATACCCGGCGGCAGAATCTGCAACGGCCGCCACAAGCCCACCATGGATGAAACCATGTTGCTGTGTCAGGTTGTCCTTCTTATCCATGCTAACTTCGCAAATTCCCGGCTCCAATGCGCTTATCTTCGCGCCGATGGTTTGCATAAAAGGTTGCCGTGCAAAGCTGTCGGCAACCACCTTATCAAACTCTGGATTCTGGGCCTGCACGATCGTCATCCGTCTACTTTCCCTTGAACACCGGGGCGCGTTTTTCAAGGAAGGCTGTAATCCCTTCCCGGCCATCTTCTGTCAGGCTCGCAGCGCCGATACCTCTGGCTTCTTTTTCCATCTGCGTTTCAAGGCTGTCACTGAAAGTATTCAAAAGCAGATCCTTAACAAGGCCGTATGTTTTTGTCGGCCCGTTCGCAAGATCAGTCGCCAGGCTCATGGCTTCGTCCATTACCTTGTCAGCCGGAACGACCCGGTTGATTAACCCCCAGTCGAGAGCTTCTTGCGCGGTAAGCACACGATTTGTGAACATCAATTCCTGCGTCCGGCGCAAACCGATATGGCGCGCCACATAATAGGTTGAGCTTCCGTCCGGTACCAATCCGCCTTTCGTGTAGGCCATGGTGAATTTCGCGTCCTCCGAAGCGATCCCCAGATCACCGCAGGCAGACATACTGAAACCAGCGCCTGCCGCCATGCCATTGATCGCCGTGATCAACGGAGCATCCATTCTTGCGAACCGCGACAGGGCCGCATGCAAATAAACGGTCAGCTCTTTCAATATCTTGGACATATTGTCACCGGCATCTGAAAAGCCTGATAAATCGCCCCCTGCGGAGAAAAACCGACCCGCCCCCGTCAGAATAACCGCGCGAATTTCTGGGTTTTCATCGCATTCAATCGACAATTCCATCAATTCTTTCCCCATGGTCATATCCAAAGCGTTGGCGCTTTGCGGTCTGTTCATGGTGATAACGGCAACATTCCCTTTAAGGTCAAAATCTACGGCTTCATAAGACATCAGCTTCTCCTTTTAGTTTTATAAAATATACGGCTAAAATAGTGATAGATAAAATGATTTGTTTCGATCGCAAGTATTGATAGTATCAATAGTATGGATATTTATCAGCTTCGATATTTTCTCGCTCTGGTCGAGACAAATAACTTTTCACGGGCAGCGGAACGGGCTTTCGTCAGCCAGCCTACGTTGTCGACGGGTATCAAAAAACTGGAGACAGAACTTGGACTGAAGCTCTTTAGTCGAGAATCCCGCACCATTACCCTGACGGAAGCCGGGCATCGATTTCTGCCACGGGCGAGAACCATCATTCATGAGGTAAACGCGGCAAAGCAGGAAGTGAACCGAAAGACGCCGGTTCTTCGATTGCAGATTGGCGTTCTACGTGGGCTCCCCACCAACAGGCTGGCAAAGCTATTACGCGATTTCAATCAATCACATCCGGATGTACAAGCTTCCCTGAAAGAAGGGACACTGACCCAATTGCACTCATGGCTTGATGAACAGCGCATCGATATTGCCTTTTCGACCCCGCCGGATGAAGGGCACGGGGGCGAGTTTGAGCGGCTCTACAGTTGGAAATTTTTGTTGTCTGTACCAGCAGACCATACTTTCGCCAACCGCAGCTCCGTTCCCCTTAAGCGACTGGACAGGCTGGATTTTATTCACCGCACGCATTGCGAAAGCGGAACAGATTTAACCCGGACCTTTGTCAGTGCCGGCGTCAATCCGCATATCGTTTTTCGAACAGATCAAGACAACAAAGCCTTGTCCCTGATCGGAGCCGGTCTTGGTCTTTGCATGATGCCGGATATACATGTGGCGCCGGATGTGGTTCAGGTTCCGGTCGACGGGATAAACATCGGACGGACTATTGGGCTTATCTGGTACGGCACCCGCGATAATGAATTGATCCAGTCTTTCCGGCTTTTCGCCGCGAGCAATGAATGGCGTCCTGCCCGGACAGCCGCAAAAAATCTGGATTGGGCCCGCTAAAGCAGGACAAAAGTCGCCAGGCCCAGGAAGGCAACAAACCCGATAATATCCGTTGTTGTTGTCACAAACACACTGGAGGCAACCGCTGGATCGATATTGAGCTTGTCCAAAGTAACGGGGACCAGCATTCCGGCCGTCCCAGCCACAAGGATGTTTGTGACCATGGCGATGGCGATCACCATGCCGATAAGGGGGTTTCCAAACCAGCCCCAGGTGATTAGTCCGATCATGACGGCGAAAAAAGATCCGTTCAAGGCGGCGACAAACATCTCTTTGCCGAGGATACGCCACATATTGGCAGATGTCAGTTCCTTAGTCGCCAGAGCACGCACAGCCACGGTCAGGGTCTGCGTGCCTGCATTGCCGCCCATGCTGGCGACGATGGGCATCAGCACAGCCAGCGCGATGATGGCTTCCATGGTGGCATCAAACATACTAATGGCGACCGAAGCAGACGTAGCCGTGACCAGATTGACCATTAGCCAGGGAAAGCGGGTACGGGCTGTCGATAGGACATTTTCAAAGAGATCATCCTCCGACACACCAGCCAGCAGCAACAGATCTTCTTCGGCCTCTTCGCTGATAACATCGACAATATCGTCAACCGTAATCACCCCGATCAGCATGCCGCTGGGATTGATCACGGCCGCTGAGGTAAGGCGATATTGCTGGAATAGATAGGCCACTTCTTCCTGATCCATATCGACCGGAATCAGTTTTTGCTCGGTATCCATAATGTCACGGACATTAACATCGCGTTTGCTGCGCATGGCGCGATCCAGCGGGACGGTACCGATCGGGAAATGCCTTGGATCGACCACGAATATTTCATAAAATTCGTCAGGCAGGTCATCGGTATCGCGTAAATAGTCAATTGTCTGACCAATGGTCCAAAACTCGGGGACAGCGATCAAATCGCGCTGCATCAGACGGCCCGCACTATCCTCTTCGTAGCCCAGCCCCTCTTCCAGCGCAGTCCGATCCTCTGCCGGGATTTCATTCAGGACCTCGCGCTGCTCGTCTTCCTCCAGATCTTCCAGAACGTCGACCGCATCGTCAACTTCCAGCTCCGTGATGAAAGCCGCAATCTCAGCCGGCTCCATATCGTCGACAAGATCATCGCGGACATTTTCGTCAAGATCCGAATAGACGTCCGGATCAAGCGCGCCGCCCATTATCAAAAGAAAAGTTGTACGATCCTTCGCCTTTAGCTGTTCGATCAGGTCGGCAATATCAGCAGAATGCCAATCCGCAACCAACGCCCGTACATGATCCGCACGATCTTCGTCTATGGCAGTTTGGATTTCCTCGACAAGCTCATCATTGAGGCCGTACTGACCAACTACGTCCTCTGCGTCTTCAGAAGGAGACTGTAGTTTTTCTACTGGCTCGTCGTTCATGATTTTCAGCTTTCATCAATGAGACGCTGTTTGCGAGCAACCGGACTGGGCATCATTTTTCCGTCAAGATGATCTTGGGCATCCACCGCCGCAATAGCAGTCATATTGACAAGGCCCCGAACCGTGATGGACGCCGCCGCCACATGGACTGATTTGGACATACCGATCAAAATTGGTCCAACAGCGATCCCCTTACCAATGCTTTTTGCGATGTTATAGCTGATGTTGGCTGAATCGAGATTGGGCATAATCAGAAGGTTGGCCGGTCCCTGTAATCTTGAATTGGGGAAAATGGCTTCGCGGATCGCCGGAATCAAGGCGGTATCTGCTTTCATCTCCCCTTCAACTTCCAGTTCGGGCGCCAGCTTCTCGATAATGGCGAGCGCTTTACGGGCACGCCGCGCCGATGGCATATCCGTCGATCCAAAGTTCGAATAGGACAACAACGCCGCTTTTGGCTCTATGCCGAACCGGCGCACCTCATCTGCGGACAGAATAGCCAGTTCTGCAAGTTCTTCTGGCGTGTGTTCATGACTGATTTGAGTATCCGTAAAGAACAGGGTTCGATCAGCTAAAATCAACAAATGTAGCGCAGAGGCATCCCGGACCCCTTCACGGAACGGAATGATATCGGAGACCCTGCGGTAATGCTGGTCATATTTTCCGAAGGTTCCGCAGATCATGGCATCCGCATGGCCCAGATGAACCATCATGGCGCCAATAATTGTTGTATTGGTGCGAATACGGGCCTTCGCGGTTTCGATATCGACGCCAAAGCGTTCGCGCAACTTGTGATACGCCTGCCAATATTCGCGGTAGCGTGGATCATTCTCGGGATCAACAATTTCGAAATCCGTTCCTTCGCGAATACGAAGCCCCAGTTTTTCGATACGATATTCGATGACTTTCTGGCGGCCAATCAGGATCGGTGTGGCCAGCCCCTCATCAACAACCGTCTGCGCGGCCGAGAGAACCCGTTCTTCTTCGCCTTCTGCATAGGCCACCCGCATAATATTCTGGCGCGCCCGATCGAACAGCGGCTTCATGACGAAACCAGTGCGATAAACGAAATTCGAGAGTTCCTGATAATACAAATCGAGGTTTTCAATCGGTCGGCTGGCAACGCCACTGTCCATAGCGGCCTTGGCGACTGCGAAGGAGACTTCAAGATAGAGCCGTGGATCAAAAGGTGTCGGGATCAAATACTCAGGACCAAAACTCGCCTGCGCACCCCCATAAGCCTTGGCGACGATATCGGATTGTTCTGCTTGTGCTAGATCGGCAATGGCCTTAACCGCGGCAATCTTCATTTCTTCATTGATTTCCGTCGCCCCAACATCAAGGGCGCCGCGAAATAGATATGGAAAACACAGGACGTTATTCACCTGATTTGGATAATCAGATCGACCGGTCGCGATGATCGCATCGGGCCGCACCGCCTTCACTTCTTCGGGAAGGATTTCAGGTGTCGGATTGGCCAGCGCCAGAATGATAGGCTGCTCCGCCATTGTCGCGATCATTTCCGCCTTCAGCGCCCCCGGGCCAGAACACCCCAGGAAGATATCGGCATCGACAACTGCGTCAGAAAGCGTCCGTTTGTCCGTATTAACAGCAAAAACGGATTTATAAGGATCCATTTCGACTTCGCGCCCCACATAGACGACGCCATGGATATCACAAACCGTGATATTTTCCTTCGTCAAGCCCAAGCTTACCAAGAGGTTTAAACAGGCAAGCGCCGCAGCGCCAGCACCGCACGCCGTCAGCCGGACCTCGCTAATGTCTTTATCAACTATTCGAAGGGCGCTATATACCGCCGCGGCAACACAGATCGCCGTCCCATGTTGATCATCATGAAAGACCGGTATATTCATCCGTTCCCGACACAGCTTTTCGACGATGAAACATTCCGGCGCCTTGATATCTTCCAAATTAATGCCGCCAAATGTCGGCTCCATTGCGGCAATAATATCGACAAGCTTTTCCGGGTCTGTTTGTGCAAGTTCTATATCGAACACATCAATCCCGGCAAATTTTTTGAACAGGACCGCTTTACCTTCCATAACAGGCTTCGAGGCTAACGGGCCAATCGCCCCAAGCCCGAGTACGGCGGTTCCGTTGGTCACCACCCCCACCAAGTTACCGCGCGCCGTCAACTCCGCTGCTTGATTTGGATCCTCCGCAATCGCCAGGCATGGATGGGCGACTCCAGGCGAGTAGGCCATGGCCAGATCGGTTTGCGTATCCATGGGCTTGGTCGGTGTAATCGTCAATTTTCCCGGTTTGGGAAACCGGTGATAATCCATTGCCTTTTGATAAATATCCTTCGCCATCCCCTACCCCTTCGACCATACCGACAGACTAAGGGTTTAGCGAAGAAGCCGCCAATTTGCTATTAAAAAACAGTATTATATGGAAATAATCAGCCCTGCAGGCCGTCTGTTTCACTTTAATGAAAAAATGATTTTTTGTCATTTATGGAAAACGCCTGACGCCCGGGTTTTCGCAAATGATCATCTGGTAGAATATTGGTGCGGCCGAGAAGACTCGAACTTCCACCCGTGTTACCGGACAGCGACCTCAACGCTGCGCGTCTACCAATTCCGCCACGGCCGCACAATGGTGCCCGGGAATAACAAATGTTTGGCCGCCGTGCAACAACTGAATTCGTTATTTGGTCGAATTAAAATTCTTGGGCGTTGGTTTTCACATTATCGGTGATCGAAATCCCAATATTGTCATCGACAATAATAATTTCGCCATAGGCGATTGGCTTATTATTTGCCAGAACGACCGCATCATCATCTGCACCGGCATCCAGTTCAATGACGGCTCCGCGCCCCATCTTCAAAAGCTGGTGTATGGGCATGACAGCTTTTCCCAGTACGACTGAGATTTCCACGTCCACACCTTCAATTGCCTTATCTTCCATCACATTTCCACATATTGATCCGTTACTAATGGTGACCAGTATGCGCAATCAGGGTTAATAAGCTCTTAAGAGAAATGGCTCAATCGGGTAAATCGGTAGGTGCTGATGTTGTTGTTTTGGATGTATCTGCTATAAATCAGCCATGCATGATATCGAATGGAAAATATCTGATACTCCGGTGCCTTATGAAGAGGCAATATTTTTTATGGAACAACGGGTTAAGGAAATACGTGAAGGTAATGCGAGAGAGCTTATCTGGCTTATCGAACATCCCCCGCTATATACGGCCGGCACAAGCGCTGACAGCGCCGACTTGATCACGCCGGATCGGTTCCCTGTCTATAACGCGGGTCGCGGCGGGCAATATACCTATCATGGTCCGGGCCAGCGCGTGGCATATGTGATGCTGGATCTAAAAAAGCGAAATGCCGATGTGCGGGCGTTTGTCCAGGATATGGAAGACTGGATTGTCGACGTGCTCGCGCAATATCAGATTAAGGGCGAAAAAAGAGAAGGCCGGGTCGGCGTCTGGGTCGATCGGGGATTTCGCGAAGACAAGATTGCCGCCATCGGAGTTCGCGTACGGCGCTGGGTCAGTTTTCATGGAATCTCGGTCAATGTTGATCCCGACCTCTCCCATTATAGTGGTATCGTCCCCTGCGGCATTTCTGAGCATGGGGTGACGTCTCTAGTTGATCTTGGAATACCGGTCGGCATGCCGGAGTTCGATATTGAACTTCGCTGCAGTTTTGAAAAGATATTTTTAAAAGACGGGGCCAAGGGGACGATCACCCCTTAGACCCCTTGTCTTTATTCAAATTCGAGAATGATGTCATCCACGGCAAGTGTATCACCGGCGCCGGCATTTACTTTTGACACCACACCATCATTTTCAGCCTTGAGGATATTTTCCATTTTCATGGCCTCCACAACGGCCAGTGTCTGGCCTGCTTTGATTTCCTCGCCCTCTTCCACCTGCACGGAAACGATCATGCCCGGCATCGGACACAGCAGATATTTGGACATATCCGGAGCGACTTTAATCGGCATCAGTTTCGCCAGCTCCGCAACGGCCGGCCTCTGGACAGCAAATTTAAGAATGGCGCCAGCATGCGTTAGCTGCACGATCCCACGGAACAGTTCCAGCTGGGCAATCATCTTGCGCCCATTAATTTCGGCTTTGACAAAACGCTTACCCGGCTTCCATTTACTGCGCACAGCAATAATGGCGCCATTAATTTCGGCATCTATACCGCCTTTGATATCTTCTACATGAACTGCCAGCGATTTTTCTTTGCCCTCACTGACGATCCAGCTGTCTCCGATACGCTCGGCTACCTTCTTTTTTGATCTGGCGCTATGGCGCAGCTGCACCAGGACAGCCAGCGCGGCCAGTTTCTCATATATGTCCGACTCCAGCTCGACACCCGTAAATCCATCAGGATATTCTTCGGCAATGAACCCGGTGGTCAAATTACCTGATTTAAACCGTGGATGGTTGCAGACAGCATTCAAGAAATTGACGTTATGGGCGATCCCTTTTACTTCATAAGCATCCAGCGCCCGCCCCATCTCTTCGATGGCGTCTTCGCGGGTGTCGCCATATGTCACCAATTTGGCAATCATCGGATCATAGAACATGGTGATTTCTGAGCCTTCTGTCACGCCTGTATCAACCCGGACATTTTCTCCCTTAGGTATGGTATACCGACGCAGGCGGCCGATTGACGGCAGGAAGCCCCGATAAGGATCCTCTGCATAGAGGCGGCTTTCCACGGCCCATCCGGTTAAGGTAACATCCGCCTGTTGGAGTTCCAGCTTTTCGCCATAGGCAATGCGGATCATTTGTTCCACCAGATCAACACCGGTGATCAGTTCTGTTACCGGATGCTCAACTTGCAGCCGCGTATTCATTTCCAGAAAATAGAAACTCCGATCGGCGCCAACAATAAACTCAACCGTTCCCGCCGAATGGTAGTCCACTTCCCGTGCCAGCGCGACGGCTTGCTCTCCCATGGCTTTACGAAGCTCTTCATCCAGAAAAGGGCTCGGAGCCTCTTCAATGACTTTTTGATGGCGACGCTGGATCGAACATTCTCGCTCTCCCAGATAAATGCAATTGCCATGTTTATCCGCAAGAACCTGAATTTCGATATGTCGCGGATCGACGACAAATTTTTCAATGAAGATCCGATCGTCGCCGAAGCTGCTGATAGCTTCATTTTTCGCCGACTGAAAACCTTCGCGGGCTTCGTCATCATCGTTGGCAACGCGCATGCCCTTACCACCGCCTCCAGCGGACGCCTTGATCATCACCGGATAGCCGATTTCACCTGAAATCTTGACCGCATGTTCTGCATCTTCAATCAGATCCAGATTGCCCGGAACCGTGCTTACGCCAGCTCCCAACGCTAACTTCTTAGAGGCAATCTTGTCGCCCATAGAGGCAATGGCTTTCTGACCCGGTCCGATAAAAGCAATTCCAGCTTCATCCAACGCGTCCGCAAAAGCTTGATTCTCAGACAGAAACCCGTAGCCCGGATGCACAGCTTCTGCCCCGGTTTGCTTACAAGCATCTATAATCTTGTCGATGATCAGATAGCTTTCCGCGGCCGCCGCTGGCCCGATATGTACGGCTTCATCGGCCATGCGCATATGAACCGCACCATCATCCGCCTCAGAGTAGACGGCAACGGTTTTGATACCCATTTCTTGCGCTGAGCGAATGACCCGGCAGGCTATTTCACCGCGATTGGCGATAAGGATTTTTTTGAACATTTGTTTTCCCTTTTCCCTACAGACCTAAAGCGGAATGTTGCCGTGTTTTTTCCACGGGTTTTCTAGTTGCTTGTTTTTCAGCATTCTAAGCGAGGACGCGACACGGTGCCGTGTATTATTGGGCATGATCACATCATCAATAAAGCCCCGGTTCCCCGCGATAAACGGATTGGCGAAACGCTGTTGGTACTCATCAGTTCGTTTCTGGATTTTTTCGTCATCGCCGATCTCTGCGCGGAAAATAATCTCCACCGCACCTTTCGATCCCATCACCGCAATTTCAGCTGATGGCCATGCGTAATTGACATCCCCGCGTAAATGCTTCGATGACATCACGTCATAGGCACCGCCATATGCTTTACGTGTAATGACCGTAATTTTGGGCACCGTCGCTTCGGCATAAGCATAAAGAAGCTTGGCGCCATGTTTGATGATCCCGCCATATTCCTGTGACGTTCCGGGAAGAAATCCGGGCACATCAACCAGCGTAACGATGGGAATATTAAAACAATCACAGAAGCGGACAAATCGAGCCGCTTTGCGAGAGCTGTCAATATCAAGGCAGCCCGCCAGTACCATAGGCTGATTGGCAACAATACCAACAGTTTGTCCTTCCATCCGACCAAAGCCGGTAAGGATGTTCTTGGCAAAATCAGGTTGGATTTGAAAGAAATCACCCTCATCCACCAGCTTCTCCACCAATTCCATCATATCATAGGGTTTATTGGCGTTATTGGGGATCAACGTATCCAAAGATGCTTCCCGCCGGTCCGGATCATCGAAACTTTTGCGAACCGGTGAGGTTTCCAGATTACTGGAGGGGAGGAAATCTACAAGCCGCCGAACTTCATTGAGCACTTCGACATCGTTGTCATAGGCGTTGTCTGCGACCGAGGATTTACTGGTATGAGTTCCCGCCCCGCCTAATTCTTCTGCCGTAACCGTTTCGTTGGTCACCGTTTTTACAACATCCGGCCCGGTCACGAACATGTAGGAACTATCCCGAACCATGAAGATAAAATCGGTCATGGCTGGAGAATATACCGCACCCCCTGCGCAAGGGCCCATAATGACTGAAATTTGCGGGACGACACCAGATGCCATAACGTTGCGCTGAAAAACCTCTGCATAGCCTGCCAGACTGTCGATACCTTCCTGGATCCGAGCCCCTCCGGAATCATTGATCCCGATCACCGGTGCCCCGACTTGAACAGCCTTGTCCATAACTTTGCAAATTTTCTTTGCATGATATTCAGAAAGTGATCCACCAAAAACCGTAAAGTCCTGACTGAAAACGAACACGAGCTTGCCATTGACGGTGCCATGGCCGGTGACGACGCCGTCGCCGATAACCGGCTCATTTTCCATGCCAAATTCGGTACAGCGGTGCTCGACAAACATGTCCCATTCTTCAAAGGAGTCTTCGTCAAGAAGAAGCAAGATACGTTCTCTCGCTGACAACTTGCCTTTGCCATGCTGTGAATCAATTCTACGCTGGCCGCCGCCCAACCGGGCTTTGGCGCGTTTTTCCTCCAGCTGCTGAATAATGTCCTGCATAATCCCTCCTCAGACTAAAATACCGCTTAATTTCAAAAAGCGTGTGCTTGCCATTAGGCTTTCTTTATTATTTTTACGGCGGATTAACGCCTCGTCATCTGCACCCCAGTTTTCGATGGCATGCGTTTCGTCCAATTCGCTTACGTCAAATGCTTCATCTGCGGACAAATGCCCGTCCAATACCGCCAAACCAATAACCAGAGATCCGCAAAGCGCCGTAATATTATAGAGCGGCGCGAGCGTCATGTCTTCCTGTGCGTCGACAATAGCTGCCAGCTTCTCCAACTGCCTTTCATCTTGCGTAATATGCGCAATTGAACTTGTTGTTTTCAGGTGCGCGCCGTGTCGCGATTTTATCCAGTCAATGAGTGGATCCCATGCGTCGGACTGCTTTGAAATCAAGCTTGCAGGATAGGTTGCGCGATAACAAATCAGATCCGTTCCGCCATAAGCGACGATATCGTCGATGACTTTTTGTCGTTGTGTCATCACGCGGTCAATCGCCGTCGCCGCGGCCTGCATTAACGGCATGGCGGCGGGCTCAACTTTGTCTTTTTGGGAGCGCCATTCATCGGCAATTGCTTCTGCCAACGCCTCGGTCGGTAGAAACACTGGGGCCTTTGCCGGTGTTTTTATGGGCCGTTTGTCAAGGCGGATCGCGTATCCTGCCTCCGCTTTGTCTACGGTCACATTTTCATAAAAACGTTTCATATACTCGCCTGCACTCATCTCTAACCTAACAGTCGTTAGGTTTTATAACGGCTATGTCGGAAAATGCAAGAAAACACTGCGTTTTACTGCGGCAAAACAATGTTTATTAATTCTTCAAAGTCATCGATCAAATAGTCCGCGCCACTTTCCTGAAGTTCCCGGTCGTCGTGATATCCCCAGGAAACACCAACCGCGGTGCAACCAGCGTTTCGCGCCAGCATCATATCGTAGCTGGTGTCGCCGACCATAAAGGTACGCGCCGGATCTGCACCGGCGTCTAGCATAGCTTTTTCAAGCATCTGGGGATGTGGCTTACCAGGATTATGATCTGGTGTCTGCAATGAGATAAAAAATCCCTCAAGTCCATGATGATCGATAACTGCATTCAGACCGCGCATTGATTTTCCTGTGGCTACTGCCATTTTTACACCGCGCCGATGCAATATTCTGATTGTCTCTAAAGTACCCCGGTATAGGGGCTCATCGTGATCTGGAAGTTGTCGGCGCCTAAAATATGCGGCCTTATAGGCATCGACCAGCGCATGAAGGAGCTTGGTATCCGCCGGATCTGGTAAATACTGCAGAATGGCTTCATCGATGTTCAACCCGATACAGTTACGAATAGAATGCTCATCCGGCGCGGGCATTCCCTGCGCCTCAAACGCATCATTCATGCTTGCAACAACGTTGTGCTGACTATCGACCAGCGTACCGTCACAATCGAAGACGACTAGGGTCACGGTAGGTTTATCCGTCATCAGACAATTCCAAAAAGAAAAACGGCCGGCGAAACAAGTTCGCCGACCAAAGTTTTAGTTTGCTGCGCGATTAACCGCACTGGTGATCGCCTTGAGAGAAGCGGTTACAATATTGGCGTGACGTCCAACGCCGAAAATCGGCTCATCAGTACTGCCCCGCATTTCCACGTAGGCAACGGCCACGGCATCAGCGCCAAATCCTGTGGTGTGTTCGCGATAATCATTAACTTTGAGATCAAGATTATACTTTTCTGTCAAAGCTGACATATAGGCATCGATGGGACCTGTCCCCACTCCTTCAACGACTGTTTCAGTGCCCGCATGCTTTATCGTTGCCGACAATTTGCGCCGTTCCGGTGTTTTTGGATCGACGGTCGTCTGATGATCAATGAATTCAATATCACCTGCCGCTTTGAGATACTCATTTTCAAAAACTTCGAAAATTGACGCCGAGGAAAGCTCTTTCCCAGTCGCATCGGCAATCCCTTGAACAACCTTGCTCATTTCCACCTGCAAAAGCTTCGGCAATTCGATGCCGTAATCTTCTTCTAGAAGATAAGCAATACCACCCTTGCCTGACTGGCTATTCACCCGGATGACCGCATCATAGTTACGCCCCAAATCTGCGGGATCAATTGGCAAATATGGAATTTCCCATAGTTCGCTATTGGATTTCTTAAGCGCCGAAAACCCTTTTTTAATGGCATCCTGATGGGATCCAGAAAAAGCAGTAAATACCAGATCACCACCATAAGGATGACGAGGATGAACCGGAAGCTGATTGCAATATTCAACGGTCCGGACGACTTCATTGATGTTGCTGAAATCAAGTTCCGGATCAACGCCTTGAGTATACATATTCATGGCAATATTAACCACATCCACATTGCCGGTTCGCTCACCGTTACCGAACAAGGTACCTTCGACACGATCGGCACCTGCCATGATACCAAATTCCGCTGCGGCAACACCGGTCCCTCTGTCATTATGAGGGTGCAGACTCAACAAAATCAAATGCCTGTCTGGCAGATTGCGATGCATCCATTCAATCTGGTCGGCGTAAATATTTGCACTGGCCACTTCGACTGTCGCCGGGAGGTTGAAGATAATTTTATTATCATCTGTCGGCTTCCAGATATTCATCACCGCCGTACAAACTTCACAGGCATAATCCATTTCTGTCTGGGTGAAACTTTCCGGAGAATACTCCATCTGCACATAAGTTTCCGGCATTTCGTCCGCCAACTGGCGTACCAATTTCGTGCCTTCTATAGCGATTTGCTTGATACCGACTTTATCGAGATCGAACACCACCCGGCGCTGCAAGGTAGATGTCGAATTATACAGATGAACAATCGCCTGTTTAGAGCCACGAATACTATCGAAGGTACGGCGAATTAATTCTTCGCGGGCTTGGGTCAAAACCTGAATTTTAACGTCATCAGGGATTTCCCCCTCGTCAATTAGGAACCGCACAAAATCAAAATCAGTTTGCGACGCAGAAGGAAACCCTACCTCGATTTCTTTGAAGCCTAGCTCTACCAAATGGCGGAACATTCGGAGTTTTCTTTCATGACCCATGGGTTCAATCAGCGCTTGGTTGCCGTCGCGCAAATCTACGCTGCACCAAATGGGAGCCTTGTCGATGACCACAGACGGCCATTGTCGGTTTGGTAAGTCGATGGGGGCGAACGATTTATATTTATCGCCAGGTAAAAACGTCATTTCAATTTCCTCTTGTCTCTTGCTCGCGCTGTAAGCGCGGAATTCATCACTCATTGTTAATGCAGCTCAATTACGGTCGCAGGAGGCCACTCAAATTCTGCGACCGCTTGGAAGTCGAGAGAGCCTCCCGGAAGTAAGGCATAAATCTTCCTGCGTACCGCTGTTCTGATTTCTTGAAATGATCGACCCATAGGTCTTGTTTAAATACATTAGACTACCTGACAAATTAGGGAATAGGACTTCGTTCGCCCCGGCACCATTTTCAGAGTGCCGGGCCAATAAGTCGCTGGCCAATAAGTCGTCTTGTATTTGTCATGAATGAAAATTTATCCATTACGCTCTATTAGTCAAGCTTAAAGCATCTTTCCGGTTTGTTTTATGCCTTATAAACCATGCGCCACAAAAGGATCTTCATAGTCGTTTTCATGAAAATCAAGCAGCTTCCAAGTTTCCGCCATATGCTGACTAAGGGGTGCCGTAATACTCAACTCACCGCCACTTGGATGGCTAATAGTAATTTCGCGGGCATGAAGATGCATTTTCTTACTTACTGCTCCGTCCAGAAATGCCTCTGGCCCGCCATACTTGCCGTCACCGACAATTGGGGTCTCGATAGCCACGCAATGCACCCGCAGCTGATGGGTACGGCCAGTGACCGGTTTTAGCGCTAACCAGGAGGTTGTCTGTCCCGCCACAGCAATAACGGAATAGTCTGTAACAGCTTTTTGACCCTCACGATCGACAACGACTTTTTCGCCATTCGCCGTCACAATCTTACGCAGGCTATAGGATATTGTCGCCTCATGCGGCCTCGGTACACCTGCAACCAATGCCCAATATATTTTTCGTGTCGAACGGTTTCTGAAAGCTTCCGTTAAAAACTTCGCGGCTAATCGCGTACGACCAATAACCAAAACACCAGAGGTATCCTTATCCAATCGATGGACAAGCCGTGGTTTCTCTTCATAATCATATTGTAATCCAGTGAGCAGTCCATCGATGTGGCGGCTTTGCCCGCTGCCTCCCTGCACGGGGAGACCCGCTGGCTTATTGAGGACAATGACACTGTCATCCATATGGAGAACCATCTTACGTATTTCAGCGATATCCCGGTCCGAAGGCCCGGTATCACGGGCCTTCGCCGCGAAATTCGCGGCCATTGGCTTGTAAATACTATCATCCAACGGTGGAATGCGAACTGTTTGCCCTTCTTCAAGCCGCTGATTTGCCTTGGCCCGTTTTTTATCAATGCGGATATCCCCTTTGCGCAAATGCTTTTCAAGCTGCGCATGGGTCATGCCGGGAAAATGAGCTTTAAACCAGCGATCAATCCGCAAGTCGGCTTCACCTTGTGATACGACTAAATGCTGTACGCGACTCATGTAACAACCAACCTAACTAAATGGAGGCCGGCAAATAGTCCGGCAACAGATAAAATGACGGAAAGCAATATATATCCGACGGCGGACAAAGTTGCTCCTTTTTCTATAAGGAGCGCGACGTCCAATGAAAATGCGGAAAAAGTTGTAAAGGCTCCCAATAGGCCTGTGACCAAGAAAACTCGAAGTTCCGGCGAAGGCGACCAGCGAAGAACCATCAGCTCAATCAAGACGCCCATGAGCAAGGAGCCGAATACGTTGACGAACACTGTACCATAGGGGTAGCCCGGGCCCATATAACGCAGCATAATCTGCGCGACGCCGTAGCGGGCGCATGCTCCGATTGCCCCACCAAGGGCGACTGATAAAAACATATTCATACTATTGTCTACTTCGCCTGTTTTCTAGCTCGAAGACGCGACCAATATTCCAGGCGCTTTTGAATTTCCCGTTCGAACCCTCGTTCAACCGGTACGTAATAATTCTCCCGCGGCATTTCCTCAGGAAAATAGTTCTGGCCCGAGAACCCCTCCTCGGAATTATGATCATAGGCGTAATCTGCCCCGTAGCCCAGATCCTTCATCATGCCCGTAGGCGCATTTAATATATGTTTTGGCGGCATATAGGAGCCGTATTTGCGCGCGGCAGTCCGTGACAATTTGTAAGCGGCATAACCCGCATTGGATTTCGGTGCCGTAGCCAGATAGATGACAGACTGCGCAATGGCCAACTCGCCTTCCGGAGATCCTAGAAACTGGAACGCGTCTTTCGCGGCATTTGCCTGCACTAAAGCATTAGGATCGGCCATACCGATATCTTCAACGGCAAACCGGACTAGACGGCGGGCCAGATACATGGGGTCTTCTCCACCGTCTAACATACGGGAGAACCAATACAGAGCGGCGTCAACATCGGAGCCACGCAGCGATTTATGCAAGGCGCTGATCAGATTATAATGCCCGTCCCGGTCTTTGTCATATGCTGGGGCCCGTTTTGAGATAACTTTTGATAAGCCCTCAACATCCAGTTCCGTATCTCCTGAACGAAAGACAGCCTCAACCATGTTCAAAAAGAACCGCCCATCCCCATCAGCAAGATGAACAAGAGCTTCTTTCGCCTCTTTGGTTAGGGGTACTGGTTTTTCCTCCAACCCCTCGGCGCGCACCAACAACGCTGCCAGCGAGTCTGAATTATGTCGCTCCAGCACTAACACCTGGCACCGCGATAAAAGAGCGCCATTCAGTTCAAACGAGGGGTTTTCGGTCGTTGCCCCTACCAAAGTGATCGTGCCGTCTTCAACATAGGGGAGAAACCCGTCTTGCTGGGCCCGATTAAATCGGTGTATCTCATCAACAAACAATAACGTCCGCTTGCCATTATGGCGCCGAATTTTCGCAGCTTCAAAAGCTTTACGAAGATCCGCTACGCCAGAAAAAACCGCTGAAATCTGTTCGAAATGTAAATCCACTTCCTGGGCGAGTAGTCGAGCGATGGTGGTTTTTCCACACCCCGGCGGTCCCCAGAATATTATTGAAGCCAGCCAATCAGCCTCCAGCATCCGGCGAAGCGGAGCATCCCCTTTAAGCAGATGATCCTGACCAACCACTTCATTAAGGTTTGCAGGTCGTAATCGATCGGCTAGCGGGCGGCCAACATCCTTGTTGTCGCCAGCCTGTTCGAACAGTGAGCTCACGAACTTACCCGAAATGATAAAGTACGGCCCTTACGACGGATCTGTATTTCCCAGGTGTCTTTCTCTGATAAAAGGACAGATTGAGCTTGCTTTACCCCTGTAATCTTCTGGCCATTCACTGCGAGGAGAATATCTCGCGGTTTCAGCCCATAGCGTTCAGCAATACTCCCCCGGTTAACGGATGTCACCACCACACCGTCCGCAAAAGCTGGCATTCCCAGCTCGATTGCATAGGCCGGCGAAAGATTACCGACGACAGCGCCTGCGAGGGGTTGGGGCCCACTTAACGTAATAATATTCTTCGACGGCTGTTCTGGTGCCGGCTGCAAAAGCATGGTGACATCCGTAAGCTTGCCACTTCGGTAAATATCCAAAACCGTCGGCTTGCCAAGCTCGCTCGAAGATATCCTGAAGATAAGAGCATCGAGATTATAAACCGGTTTTGAATCGATGGCGATTATGACGTCCCCTACTCTTAAACCAGCGGCGTGAGCTGCGCTAAGCGGATGGACACGATTTACGAGGACACCGCCCGGCTTCTCAAGCCCCAAACCATCAGCGACGTCACTGGTAACCGCCTGCCCCATTGCCCCGAGCCATGGCCGAGTGACTTTGCCTGTTGCTAAACCGTTTTTCAGTACTGCCCTGACCAAATTGGACGGAATAGCGAAGCCAATTCCTAAAGATCCACCGCTTTTACTAAATATAGCGGAATTTATGCCTGCCAGCTTACCGTCCATCGTCAACAGTGCCCCGCCCGAGTTCCCCGGGTTAATGGCCGCATCAGTCTGGATGAAGGATTGAATATCATTGCTGACACCGGCACTTCGATCGAGGGCGGAAACAATGCCGCTGGTCACCGTTTGTCCGACGCCAAAAGGATTACCGATCGCAATAACAAGGTCACCAACTTCTAGTGTGTCAGAATCTGTAAATTCCAAATAGGGAAAAGGAGTTTCTTCCGGCTCAATCTTCAAAATCGCAAGATCGGTTCGCTCGTCTTTGACAACAAGTCTTGCATCAAATTCCCGGCGATCCTGTAGGGCCACAGTAATTTCGTCGGCGCCCGCGACCACATGGTAGTTTGTAACAATAATACCGGCAGCATCAACTATAACGCCAGAGCCTAAAGCGTTCTGTACCTGTTCCCGGTTTTTTTGTGGGCCAAAGTTTTTCCCAAAAAACCGTTTAAAGAATGGATCATCAAATAGTGTCGGGCGGGATTGCGTAACACGTTTCTTAGTAAAAATATTGACCACGGCAGGCGACGCCTTTTTAACCAGAGGCGCAAAGGACAGCATAACCTCGGTTTGACTTGTCGGCACCACATCTTCGGCAAAACCGAGAACAGGTCCAAAGCTCATCAATGATATAGCTAGGCATAATCCCGTGGCATTAATCGTGATCTTTTTCATGTTATCCGACTTATTCTGGCAAAATGTTTATATGCCTATCTCCATTAAGGTGAATATTTTAACGCAGTTTTCAAGTTCCCGCCAATTCATTGCATCTCTTCACCAAAAATTGCGAAAAAAAAGGCAGCCAGAAGGCTGCCTTTTCCTATTCATTTAGGGAAAGCCTACGCGACGGCTTCAGCTTCCAAAACTTCTTCTTCATCCGCATTTTGGTCAGGTCCTGAATCCAGGCCTTTCGCTTCCAAATCGCGGTCCATAAGTTCAATCACGCCCATTGGCGCCGCATCACCTGTTCTAAAACCCGCTTTCAAGACCCGAGTATAACCACCGTCCCGATCAGCATACCGCTCACTGAGTGTCGTAAACAGTTTATCAACAGCTGACTTTTCGTTCAGTTCCGCCAAAGCTTGCCGACGTGCATGCAACCCACCGCGTTTACCCAAGGTAATCAGTTTTTCGACAATTGGGCGTAGATCTTTTGCTTTTGGCAAAGTTGTCTGGATTTGCTCATGTTTGATCAGAGACGCTGCCATGTTGGCAAACATCGCTTTACGATGAGAGGATGTCCGGCCGAGCTTCCGCCCAGATTTACGATGACGCATTTTTCTTACTCCACAGCAAAGGGTGCTGTTCTAAAAAGGTTCTTCCAGGCGTTTAGCCATGTCTTCAATGTTCTCAGGCGGCCAATTCGGCACATCCATTCCAAGGTGCAGACCCATCTGGGCCAGTACTTCCTTAATTTCGTTCAAGCTTTTACGGCCAAAATTCGGTGTCCGCAGCATTTCAGCTTCCGTCTTCTGAATGAGATCGCCAATATAAACAATATTGTCGTTTTTCAAGCAGTTTGCAGACCGAACAGAAAGCTCGAGCTCGTCCACTTTACGAAGCAGGTTCCGATTAAACTCTGGCTCTTCGCGCTCTTCCTTGACCACGATCTCTTCTGGCTCATCAAAGTTGACGAACAATTGGAATTGTTCCTGTAAAATACGCGCAGCAAATGCGACGGAATCTTCCGGAGTCACAGTACCGTTTGTTTCAACTTTCAAAGTCAACTTGTCATAGTCAAGAACCTGGCCTTCGCGGGCTGCTTCAACTTTGTAGGAAACTTTTCGAACCGGGCTGTACAAGCTATCCATTGGAATAAGACCAATGGGAGCATCTTCAGGACGGTTTGTTGCACCAGCAACATATCCCTTACCCGTTTCTACATTCATTTCCATAGAAATCGTTGCACCATCGTCCAGAGTCATAAGAATCTGATCCGGGTCCATAATTTCGATATCTGCACCTGTATCAATCATACCGGCAGTTACTTCACATGGGCCTGATGCTTTAAGAACCATTCGCTGTGGTCCTTCGGCATGGCTTCGGATAGCAAGTGTTTTCAAATTCAAAACAATGTCCGTCACGTCTTCACGAACACCGGCAATAGATGAAAACTCGTGCAATACATTATCGATCTGTATTGAAGTAATCGCAGCGCCCTGCAAACTTGATAATAATACGCGGCGCAGTGCGTTACCCAATGTCAAACCGAATCCTCTTTCCAAAGGTTCGGCGATAATTGTAGCTTCCCGATCGCTCTGCTCTCCTTGCTCGACGGAGAGATTAGCCTGGATTAGGTCTTTCCAGTTTTGCTGAATCACGGCATTGACCTCATAGCTTTGCAGGCCCACCATGGACATGCGACTTCTTCATTTCAACGTAACGGACTTAACGGTCCGTTTTCACAAGGAAACAGCACTCAAACGCGACGGCGTTTTGGAGGGCGACAACCATTGTGAGGAATTGGCGATACATCCCGAATGGATGTAATATTGAATCCAACAGCCTGGAGTGCCCGCAACGCTGATTCGCGTCCGGAGCCAGGGCCCTTGACTTCGACTTCAAGTGTTTTCATCCCGTGATCCATGGCTTTTTTGCCGGCATCCTCTGCAGCAATCTGTGCCGCAAAAGGTGTGGATTTACGAGAACCTTTGAACCCTTGTGATCCGGCAGATGACCAAGCAATTGCATTGCCCTGCGCATCCGTGATCATGATCTTGGTATTATTAAAGGTCGCACTAACATGAGCGACACCAGAAATAATATTTTTACGTTCGCGGCGTTTAACGCGTATTTTTTCCCGAGCCATATTACTTCTTCTTCCCAGCAATTGCTTTCGCCGGACCCTTACGGGTACGGGCATTTGTATGCGTGCGCTGTCCGCGAACGGGCAGACCGCGACGATGACGCAATCCACGGTAACAACCGAGATCCATCAAACGCTTTATATTCATCGAAGTCTGACGACGCAGATCACCTTCGACAAGATGTTCGCTATCGATAGTTTCGCGAATTTTTACCACTTCAGCATCGCTAAGTGCGTTCACACGCAATTCAGACGCCAATCCAACTGTATCACAGATTTCTTTGGCCTTTGCAGGTCCAATTCCATGAATATAAGTTAGTGCAATCACAACCCGCTTATTCGTCGGGATATTTACACCAGCAATACGAGCCACGCTTGTCTCTCCTCATCACCTAATTCGGGTCGTCCTGACCCGTCGTCTCCGGCGCTTGCGGGAAGCGCGCGATTATATAATTTTGTATTACCTAGTCAACACTTTAGATTGCTTGTAACGCAGCTTCCATTTGCTGTGTCACTTCGTCAATTCCTGCCATGCCATCGACTTGTTTCAAAATACCTTTTTCCCGATAATAAGGAAGTAAGGGTGCCGTCTGATTGTGGTAGGCTTCAAGCCTTGAAGTAACTGTCTCTGCGTTATCATCGTTGCGGCGCGTAAACTCATTGCCACCACATTTATCGCAAACACCTTCTTTTGCCGGTTTCAAGAAACTATCGTGATATCCGGCACCACATTTCGCACATGTATAGCGACCCGTAATGCGCTCTACAAGTATATTGTCGTCTGTTTTCATTTCAATTACGGCATTTAGCTCAAGACCCTTGGATTTCAGCATCTTATCCAAGGCAACGGCTTGCGCTTCAGTCCGCGGAAAGCCGTCGAGAATTACACCGTTTTTACAATCTGGCTGGTCGAGCCGATCTGAAATGATACCGGTCATAATATCGTCAGATACCAGCTTACCGCTTTCCATAACTGATTTAGCTTTCAAGCCAACTTCAGATCCAGCGGCCACAGCGGCACGTAACATGTCACCAGTCGATAACTGTACAAGACCATGCTTGTCATGAAGACGTTGCGCTTGTGTTCCCTTACCCGCTCCTGGAGGACCCAAAAGAATGAGAATCATTTCCGTCGACCCCCAAGTTTGGATTTCTTCACCAAGCCTTCATATTGATGGGCAACCAGATGGCTTTGGATCTGCGCAACCGTATCCATAGTCACGGAAACGACAATCAACAAAGACGTACCACCGAAGTAAAAAGGAACGGACCACTGGGCAACAAGAATTTCCGGTAAGATACAAACCAGAGACAAATAGGCTGCACCAACAACAGTCAATCTGGTCAAGACGTAATCAAGATATTCAGACGTCCGTTTACCTGGCCGAATGCCGGGCACAAAGCCACCATGTTTTTTCAGATTGTCAGCAGTGTCATCTGGATTAAAGACAACGGCCGTGTAGAAAAAACAGAAAAAGACGATACCGGCAATGTACAGCATCATATATAGCGGCTGCCCATGACCAACCATAGCCGTGAGGGTGTTCAGCCATTCCGGGCCGGAGCCTGCACTAAAGCTCGCCACCGTGGTTGGCATCAACAAAAGTGACGATGCGAAAATCGGCGGAATAACACCTGCGGTATTCAGCTTCAAGGGCAGATGTGAATTCTGACCACCATACGTCTTGTTGCCCCGTTGCCGTTTCGGATACTGAATAAGAACCCGTCGCTGCGCCCGCTCCATAAATACGATAAAGGCAATCACGGCGACTGACATAATCAGCAAAACCAAGATAACTATGGAAGACAACGCGCCAGTCCGGCCCAACTCCAGAGTTCCAACTAAGGCACTCGGCAGTTCCGCGACAATACCAGCAAAGATAATTAACGAAATTCCGTTACCAACACCGCGTGCTGTAATCTGCTCACCGAGCCACATCAAGAATACTGTGCCACTCACCAGGGTGATAACCGTAATAATCCGGAAATCCATACCTGGATCAATCACTGCTGATTGACCGGTGGACAAAGACATTCCTTCTAGTCCGGCGGCAATACCGTAGCCTTGCAACGTCGCCAACAATACCGTTCCATAACGGGTGTATTGATTTATTTTCTTGCGCCCCTGCTCGCCTTCTTTCTTCAACTGTGCCATTTGCGGCGATATTGAAGTCATCAATTGCATGATGATAGAAGCCGAGATGTACGGCATAATGTTAAGGGCAAAAATTGTCATCCGCCCGAGGGCGCCACCAGCAAACACGTCGAACATTCCCAGAATACCGCCGGAATTCTGAGAAAAGACGTCCGCGAGAATGGTCGGATCGACACCTGGAATAGGGATATATGTCCCGACCCGGTACACAACCAGAGCAAAGAGCGTGAACCATAACCGCTTCTTAAGTTCCGTCGCCTTCGAAAAGGCACCGAAACTCATGGTAGAAGCCATTTGTTCTGCTGCAGACGCCATTTAGAGATACTCCAGATTAAGCAAAATACGCTTTGCTATCCTGTTTGTGTTTGTTATTCGCTTTTCGCGGTTTCGGTAGCTGTTAAAGTAACCGTTCCGCCAGCTTTTTCAACTGCTTCGATTGCTGACTTAGACGCACCTGATACTTCAAAAGAGACTTTCGAAGTAAGCTCGCCTTTGGCCAATAACCGAACGCCATCAACAACTTTACCAACAACGCCCGCTTCTTGAAGCATCGCAATTGTGATGGTTTCTTTCGCGTTCAATTTTTTGGCATCAATGGCTTGTTGCACTCTACCAAGGTTGGCAACAGCAAATTCCTTGCGGAAAATATTGTTGAAACCACGCTTCGGCAAACGGCGATGAATAGGCATCTGCCCGCCTTCAAAACCTTTAATGGCAACACCTGAACGAGATTTTTGACCTTTTTGACCGGCGCCAGAAGTTTTACCTTTTCCGGAACCGATACCCCGACCAACCCGCATCCGATTTTTCGTCGAGCCTTGATTGTCGGCAATTTGATTTAAACGCATGTTCAATATTCCTTAAACGAAACAAGAAGAGGCAGCTTTACGCTTCCTCAACTTGTACCAGATGACTGACTTTGCGGACCATGCCACGAATTGACGGAGTGTCCTCAAGTTCGACGGTGCGATGCATCTTGTTCAGACCCATGCCAACCAATGTTGCCCTTTGTGACTTGTGCCGTCCGATTGGGCTTCCGATTTGAGTAACCTTGATTGTTGCCTTAGCCATCAACCTTTTCCTTTCCAGCGTCTGCACCGGCGTCAGAAGCACGGCGGCCTACAACGTCAGAGACTTTTTTGCCGCGCTTTGCAGCGACCATCCGCGGAGAGTTCATTTCTTTTAAGGCTTCAAAAGTAGCCTTGACCATGTTGTATGGATTGGACGTTCCAATGGATTTCGTCACAACATCCTGTACACCAAGAGTTTCGAAAACCGCACGCATTGGGCCACCTGCGATAATGCCGGTACCTGCAGGCGCCGACCGCAGAACAACACGTCCTGCACCAAAACGTCCCTTAACGTCATGATGAAGTGTCCGGCCTTCCCGAAGAGGAACGCGGATCATGTTGCGCTTAGCAGCTTCCGTTGCTTTACGGATGGCTTCAGGCACTTCTCGTGCTTTACCATGGCCGTAGCCAACACGGCCTTTTTGATCTCCAGCAACCACCAGGGCTGCAAAGCCAAAGCGACGGCCACCTTTAACAACTTTAGCCACACGGTTAATGTGAACCAGTTTGTCGACGAATTCTGAATCGCCTTTATCATTTTGGTCAGGTCTCAACATTGTCAATTCCCCTAGAAGGACAGCCCGCCCTCGCGGGCGGCTTCGGCAAGGGCTTTGACCCGGCCATGAAATTTATACCCGCCGCGATCAAACGCGACTTCTTTTACACCGGCTTTAAGTGCCCGCTCAGCAATCAGTTTCCCAACTGCAGCAGCAGCGTCTTTATTGCCGCCGCTTTTCAGCGAACTGCGAACATCTTTTTCCAAACTGGAGGCCGACGCGAGCGTTGTACCCGCCGCATCATCGATAACCTGTACATAAATCTGCTGCAACGTGCGATGAACAGACAAACGAAGATTGCCAGAAGATACTTTGCGAAGTCGGGTCCGGTTTCTCTGCCGACGGCGTTCGAACAATTGTTTTGTGCTTGACATGATCCGTTCCTACTTCTTCTTGCCTTCTTTGCGGAAGATAAACTCGTCCGCATATTTGATACCTTTGCCCTTGTACGGCTCTGGTTTCCGGTAAGACCGGATAACAGCAGCTACTTGGCCAACCTTTTGCTTATCTGCACCTGAAACTTCAATGCTAGTTTGCGTCGGGCATTTAATTTCAATACCGTCTGGAATAGCAAAATCAACATCATGGCTATACCCAAGGTTTAGCTTGAGGTTTTTGCCCTGAACGGCCGCACGATAACCAACGCCGACAATTTCAAGTTTCTTTGTGAAACCTTCTGAAACGCCTTCAACCAAGTTATTCAGCAACGTCCGTTGCATTCCCCACATTTGACGGCTTCGAGTGCCTTCATTACGCGGTTTTACCCAGATTTTATCGTCTTCACGTGAGACCACGACGTCATCAACAAACGTCATCGACAAGACGCCTTTGCTGCCTTTAACAGTGATATCCCGTTCTGCGAGTTGTACATCAACACCAGAAGGGATCGTCACGGGATGTTTACCAATACGAGACATAATTCCTCCTAGTACAACTGACAGAGAATTTCGCCGCCAACATTGGCATCGCGAGCTTCGTTGTCAGAAAGAACACCATTAGGTGTGGACAAAATCGCGACACCAAGACCATTCCGAATTGTCGGAAGATCTTTAACGCCTGAATAAACACGGCGGCCTGGTTTTGACACCCGGCTGACATATTCGATAACGCCTTTACCTTGGTAGTATTTCAATTCGATTGAAAGTTCAGGCTTTCCTTTTTCAGGTTCTGAAACTTCGTAACCACGAATGTAACCTTCACGCTTAAGCGCTTCCAAAACGTTCACACGTAATTTAGAAGATGGGCTCTTAACGGAAGATTTCTGGGCTTGCTGACCGTTACGAATACGGGTCAGCATATCGCCGATAGGATCACTCATTGACATATCTGTATCTCCCTACCAGCTCGACTTAACCATGCCCGGTATCTGGCCATTAGATGCCATGTCACGAAGACCGATACGGGATAGTTTCAATTTACGATAAACACCACGAGGGCGACCAGTGAGTTCGCAACGATTGCGAGCACGGGTTGCCGAAGAATTACGTGGTAGGGCGGCCAGCTTCAGACGCGCTGCAAAGCGCTCTTCCCCTGGTAGATTTTCGTCTTTGCTGATGGCCTTAAGCTCTGCCCGTTTAGCGGCAAATTTGTCGATCAAACGACGACGCTTAAGATCTCTCTCAACAGCACTTTTCTTAGCCATTTCAATTAACTCCTAGGATCAATTAATCTTGAACGGCACGCTGAAACCAGACAGAAGCTCACGAGCCTCTTCGTCTGTTTTCGCAGTGGTACAGATCACGATATCCATTCCCCGTACATCCGTGACATCGTCATAGTGGATTTCCGGAAACACAATTTGCTCTTTCAGACCCATGGCATAATTGCCACGACCATCAAAGCTCTTAGGTGAAACACCGCGGAAATCCCGAACCCGGGGCAATGCAATGTTCACAAGCCGATCAAGAAATTCATACATTTGATTCTTGCGCAGCGTAACCTTCGCGCCGATAGGCATACCTTCACGAAGTTTAAAAGTCGCGATAGATTTCTTGGCGACCGTAACAACGGGTTTCTGGCCAGAAATCTTTGAAAGCTCAGATTCTACAGATTTGATCTTCTTAGAATCAGCCACCGCTTCACCACAGCCAATATTGATGACGATTTTTTCCAATTTTGGAATTTCCATCAGATTGGCGTAGCTGAATTTTTCCTGAAGCTTCGTACGAAGCTCCTCGTTATATAGTGTTTTAAGTCTTGGCGCTGTCATCGACTTTTCCTTTAACTATCAATAACTTCGCCGGAGCGCTTAGCAAAGCGAACCTTCCGACCGTCATCTAGTTGCTTATAGCCAACACGAGTTGCCTTGCCATCTTTTGGGTCAAGCAAAGCAATATTTGATAGATGAATTGAGGCTTCTTTTTCCAAAATTCCACCTGTTTCAGTCTGGCTCTGTTTCGTATGACGTTTAACCATATTCACACCAGAAACAAAAGCACGACGATCTTCGCGTACAATACGAACGATTTCGCCTGACTTGCCTTTATCTTTACCGGCAAGAACGATTACTTTGTCACCCTTTTTCACAGCAAATTTTTCAGCCATTAGAGGACCTCCGGCGCAAGAGAAATGATTTTCATATAATTTTTGCCCCGAAGTTCACGTGTAACCGGGCCAAAAATACGAGTTCCGACGGGCTCGCCCTGCTTGTTCACAAGAACAGCTGCATTGCTATCGAAACGGATCGCTGTGCCGTCTGCACGGCGGATTTCTTTCTTAGTGCGCACGATGACAGCCCGTTGGACATCACCTTTTTTGACGCGGCCACGCGGAATAGCTTCCTTGACGGAAACGACGATAACGTCTCCTACAGAAGCGGTCCTACGTTTGGAGCCACCCAAAACTTTAATGCACTGCACCCGTCTCGCACCGGAATTATCGGCAACATCCAGGTTGGTTTGCATTTGAATCATAGTCGTTTACCTTTGTTTGGTACAAACTCGCATTATTAGGCGACCTCGTATAAGACTTCCCATCGTTTTAGCTTCGAATATGGTCTGCATTCTTGAATACGGACAACATCCCCTTGCTTAAACTGATCTTTCTCATCATGGGCATGGTACTTTTTAGACTGGCCTATGTATTTTTTGTAAAGCCGATGCATCACTTGACGATCAACTTTAACAACAACAGTTTGACTGTTCTTGTCGCTTACAACTGTCCCTTGCAGGATACGCTTTGGCATCGCTATCTTCTCCTATGTCGCCGCGTTCGCGGACATAACCGTTTTAATACGGGCTATGTCGCGACGGACCTGGCGTTGACGCGTCGTATTTTCCAATTGCCCGCTGGCTGCTTGGAACCGCAAATTGAACTGTTCTTTCTTGAGCTGTAACAACTCGTCTTTCAGTTCATCGGCACTCTTGCCGAGTAATTCCTGTGCTTTCACCACTAATCCCCTTCACCGAGACGGGTAATAAATTTAGTTTTGATCGGCAATTTCGCCGCACCTCTTTCGAAGGCCTCTTTGGCAAGCTCTAACGGCACACCATCGAGTTCAAACATTACTTTTCCGGGCTGAATACGGACCATCCAGTATTCTGGAGACCCCTTACCTTTACCCATCCGAACTTCTGTCGGTTTCTTCGACACTGGGATATCCGGAAACACCCGAATCCAGACACGACCAGCCCGTTTAATATGACGTGTAATTGCCCGACGAGTCGCTTCAATCTGTCGTGCAGTAAGACGTCCGGGCTCAATAGCTTTCAGACCAAACGCTCCGAAGTTCAGCGTTGTACCTGAAGTTGCTACTCCCTTCAAGCGTCCTTTGAACGCTTTACGAAATTTTGTGCGCTTCGGTTGAAGCATGAGATCACCCCTTTACCTTAATTCCGACGACCACCGGGACGTCCGGCGGGACGATTACCCGCTGGGCGGCCACCGGCCTGTTGTTTTTCTTGCAGCTTGTCTTGGGCCATTGGATCATGTTCCATGATTTCGCCTTTGTAGATCCACACTTTGATCCCGATGATCCCGTATGTTGTCAACGCACGCGCTGTTCCATAATCAATGTTCGCACGCAATGTATGCAATGGCACGCGACCTTCACGATACCATTCCGTCCGGGCAATTTCTGCGCCGCCCAAACGACCTGCACAATTGATACGGATACCTTCCGCACCAAGCCGCAAAGCTGATTGAACAGCCCGCTTCATTGCCCGCCGATAAGAAACGCGGCGTGTCAGCTGCTGACTGATATTTTCAGCAACCAATTTCGCGTCAATTTCAGGCTTGCGAATCTCAACAATATTCAAATGAACATCAGAAGCGGTAATTTTGGCAATGGCTGACCGAAGTTTTTCAATATCAGCGCCTTTTTTGCCAATGATAACACCAGGACGAGCCGAATGAATTGTTACGCGTGCTTTTTTAGCCGGACGCTCAATAATGATTTTACTGACGCCCGCCTGCTCCAGCTGTTTTTCGAGAAATGCGCGGATACGAACATCTTCGTGCAACAACTGTGCATAATCTTTATTTGCATACCAACGGGAATCCCAAGTACGGTTGATCCCGACCCGTAGGCCAATTGGATTTACTTTTTGACCCATTATTCTTGCTCCTCGCGTTCACGCACAATAATCGTGATATTGCTGAAGGGTTTCAGGATTGGGCTTGAACGTCCCCGACCCCGTGGTCTCATCCGCTTCATAACTAATGATTTACCGACATGTGCTTCAGCAACAAACAATTGATCAACATCTAGCTGATGGTTGTTTTCTGCATTGGCAATCGCAGACTGCAAAATTTTCTTCACGTCACGTGCAATTGCACGTTTCGAGAAAGTAAGTTCAGAAAGCGCAGCTTCCGCAGATTTGCCACGAATAAGTCCGGCGACCAAATTAAGTTTCTGCGGGCTAACCCGAATACGATTGCCAATAGCAAGCGCTTCCGTGTCTTTCAGTTGCCGTTGAATAGACTGTTTACCCATGATTAACTTCTCCGAGCCTTTTTATCGGCCGTATGACCGTAATATGTCCGCGTGGGAGAAAATTCCCCAAACTTGTGCCCTACCATATCTTCGTCCACAAGAACTGGAATGAATTTATGGCCGTTATAAACACCAAAAGTCAGACCCACAAATTGTGGAAGGACTGTAGACCGGCGTGACCAAGTCTTGATTATCTGTTTTCTGCCACTGTCGCGTGCGGTCTCTGCTTTCTTGAGCAGATATCCATCGACGAAGGGACCTTTCCATACTGAACGTGCCATTAGGCGCTCCTACTTCTTCCGCTTTTGCGGACGTCGCCGCGTGATCATTTTATCCGTAGACTTGTTCGAACGTGTCCGTTTGCCCTTCGTTGGTACACCCCAAGGTGTAACAGGATGGCGACCACCAGAAGTTCGGCCTTCACCACCACCATGTGGATGATCAACCGGGTTCATAGCAACACCACGAACAGACGGACGTCTTCCGAGCCAACGGCTCCGGCCCGCTTTCGCAAGCTTTATGTTTTTCTGATCCGGGTTCGATACCGCACCAACAGTTGCCATGCACTCCGCGGGAACAATCCGTTGCTCACCGGAGGCCAAACGCAGCTGCGCGTAACCGGCATCTTTACCAATCAACTGAACATACGTTCCAGCTGACCGAGCTAGCTGTCCGCCTTTGCCTGGCTTCATTTCCACGTTATGGATAATCGTACCAACCGGCATATTTTTCATCGGCATTGCATTGCCTGGCTTGATATCGGCGCTTTCGCCCGAGATCACTTTATCGCCAGCAGAAACACGTTGCGGAGCCAAAATATAGGACTGCTCGCCATCTTCGTAACGGATTAGGGCGATAAAGGCTGTCCGGTTTGGATCATATTCCAACCGTTCAACAGTCGCCGACACGCCATATTTCCGACGCTTGAAATCCACGAGACGGTAAGACCGTTTATGCCCACCACCGCGCCGACGCGCTGTAATACGACCATAGTTATTCCGACCACCGGAGCTCGAAAGTCCTTCTGTAAGGGCTTTGACCGGTTTTCCCTTATGCAGGTCTGAACGATCAACAAGGATCAATCCACGCTGCGAGGGAGTCGTCGGTTTGTAATTCTTCAACGCCATTGTTTATATCCCCGTCGTCACATCGATGGCCTGGCCCTCAGCGAGAGTGACCACTGCCTTCTTGTAATCAGACCGCTTACCAAGGCGACCCCGAAAACGCTTAACCTTACCTTTAGTCCGGTTGGTATTAACGTTCATAACCTTGACATCAAACAGCTTTTCAACAGCTTGTTTGATCTGAGGTTTAGTCGCATCGAGAGCAACTCGAAACGTGACCTGATTAAATTCTGAACCCATTGTGGACTTTTCAGTAACCACAGGAGCAAGCAGGACATCATATAAGTTTTCCTGGTTCATTTCAGTCGTGCCTCCAGGGTTTCAACTGCACTTTTCGTTAGTACAAGAACATCACGGCGCAGGATGTCATAAACATTTGCCCCATTTGACGTCAGCAAATCTATCCGAGGAAGATTGCGAGCTGACAATGCGAAATTCTTATCCATTTCCAGGCCATCAACAATCAACGTTGAATCCCAACCCAGTGTTTTGAATTTTCCGGCCATGACCTTCGTCTTTACGTCTTTAGCTTTCAGCTCATCAATGATAACCAATTTGCCTTCAGCTTGTTTCGCAGACAACGCCGTTTTCAATGCAAGCTTCCGCACTTTTTTCGGCAAGTCAATTGCGTGGCTACGCAACACTGGACCATGAGCAACACCACCACCACGTTGATGCGGCGCCCGCTTTTGGCCCTGACGTGCTCGGCCAGTACCTTTTTGAGCAAATGGCTTTGCACCTGTACCGGAAACTTCGGCGACACCCTTGATCTTATGGGTGCCCGACCGGCGTCCAGCCAATTGGTACTTTACCATTCTTTGGAGTAGATCCGCACGCGGAGCTAGACCAAAAACCTCGTCAGCCAGTTCAATATCACCGGCCTTCTTGTTGTCGAGGTTAATTACATTCACCTTCATTCCAACGTTCCCTATTCTTCAGCCGTTGTATCGGTTGCTGGTGTTTCTTCAACCGGCGTATCCGCAGGCGCTACATCTTCCGCAGGAGCTGCTTCGGAGGTAGATGTCGCGACAGCGGCCGGAAACGGCGCATTGTCAGGACGGGCTTTCTTAATTGCATCAGCGATAAAGACCCAAGAGCCTTTTGAACCGGGTACAGCGCCTCGAACCAGCACAACACCGCGCTCAACATCCGTTTGCACGATCCGCAGGTTCTGGGTTGTTACCCGAACTGCACCCATATGACCGGCCATCTTCTTACCTTTGAAGACTTTACCCGGGTCTTGACATTGTCCAGTAGATCCAAGGGCTCGATGAGAAACAGACACACCATGTGTTGCCCGCATTCCACCAAAATTATGCCGCTTCATGGCACCGGCAAAACCTTTACCGATACTTGTACCGACGACATCAACAAACTGGTCAGCAACAAAATGTTCTGCTGTTAGCTCGGATCCAACGTCGACGAAGGCGTCATCCTGAATACGAAATTCAGCCAGTTTCATTTTTGGTTCGACTTCAGCTTTCGCATAATGTCCACGCATTGCTTTGTTGACATTTTTTACTTTGGCTTTGCCGACACCAAGCTGCATGGCGTTATAACCATGAGTTTCTATCTTACGATGAGCAACGACCTGACAATTTTCAACTTCAAGAACAGTGCATGGTACATGCATGCCATCTTCTGAAAAGACACGGGTCATTCCCAATTTTTTTGCGATCAATCCACTACGCATCTGACTTACCCCAACAACTTAATGGATACGTCGACACCGGCGGCGAGATCCAATTTCATGAGTGCGTCCACCGTCTGCGGAGTCGGCTCGACGATATCCAGAAGACGTTTATGTGTCCGTATTTCGAACTGCTCACGTGATTTCTTGTCAATATGCGGACCACGAAGGACCGTATACTTATCAATATGCGTTGGCAGCGGAATTGGACCACGAACCTGGGCGCCAGTGCGCTTGGCCGTATTAACAATTTCACCTGTCGATGCATCAAGAACACGATGATCATACGCTTTTAGGCGGATGCGGATATTTTGGTTTTCCATTACTCTGGTCACTCCAGAAGAGAAACAAAGCAGCCCCGAAGGGCTGCAAAAATAGTCTTATTTAGAAACGCTGGCTACGACACCGGCACCGACGGTCCGGCCACCTTCGCGAATAGCGAAACGCAAGCCTTCATCCATGGCAATCGGAGCAATCAACTCAACGTCCATTGTTACGTTATCGCCAGGCATTACCATTTCCGTACCAGATGGCAGGGAAACAACACCGGTAACATCTGTCGTCCGGAAATAAAACTGTGGACGATAGTTTGTAAAGAACGGCGTATGACGTCCGCCTTCATCCTTCGTCAGGATGTAAGCTTCTGCCTTGAAGTTCGTATGCGGTGTGATCGATCCCGGCTTCGCCAAAACCTGGCCACGCTCAACATCTTCACGCTTCGTACCCCGAAGAAGAACACCAACGTTATCGCCAGCCTCGCCGCGGTCCAGAAGTTTGCGGAACATTTCAACACCTGTACATGTGGTCTTCGTTGTATCCCGGATACCGATGATCTCAACTTCTTCACCAACATTCACAATGCCGCTTTCAATACGACCGGTGAC